>JAFQUG010000257.1 GCA_017408625.1 Clostridia bacterium
GCACCGCCGATAAAGCCGTAAGGATAGCCGGTCAGCGTCACGTGACCCGATGCGACGTGCAAAACGTCCACGCCGACCCCGGACAGAGCGGATGCGATCGAAGCGTCCTCTGTGATCACGGCACGGTCTGAAACGATGCACGTATTGCATTTGGCGTACCCCTGTCGCACGGGCAGGACAGTAAGGCCGTTTTCTCTGGCATATGCAAGCAGCAAGGACGCAGTGGCGTCTGGACGGCAGATAAGATATCTGCCGACTCTGGCAGCATTGAGCAGCACGTCCTCGGGATATTTTTTTCCAAGCTTCTCCCCGATGGGCGTTTGCGGCAGCGGACATTCGGGAATCATGTGATCACTGTGTGTCAGAATGCCGTTTCCCGTAAAAAAGAGCAGCATGTCGGGATGAGAGGCAATGGCCTTGTCGAGCTTTGGATGTGCGGGGCAGAGCATGGCCGTATGTCCAAATCGTTGAAGAGATTGCAGGGCCCGGTTGGGAATACGGCAATCGGCAAAGACAAGCATAGCAACTTCCTTTCAGAAAAAATCGAAGGGATGCCGTGACGGCATCCCTTCGATTTGATTTTCAATCAATCATGCGCGGGTAACCTTGTGAGAACGAAGGCAACGAGAGCATACGGCAACGGTCTTAGGGGTACCGTCTACGATTGCTTTTACCTTGCGAATGTTGGGCTTCCAGGTTCTGTTGGTCTTGCGGTGAGAGTGGGAAACAGTTGCACCGTAAACAACGCCCTTTCCGCAGATACTGCATTTTGCCATGTTTGACACCTCCTTCTGCACAATTTGGTAGTGCATCTATTCAAGAAAAAATTTTAATACATTTTTTTGCCGTAAGATACAGCACAGCAGGAGATATTATATCACAAGAGAAAAGAAATTGCAAGTGTTTTGAGAAAAATTCCTGAAATTTTTTTATCCTTGTGAATTCCTCCAAATCAGACGTAATATTTGACAGAATTTTCTAAGATTTTGTCGGTACATCCAAAGAAAAATCCCATGATTCGACCGCTTTCGTCACAAAAACCGTCACTGTAAAGCGTGTCGTTGACCAAAATGCGCAGTAAGCCGGCCTGATCGGGGCATACGTTCAGCATTCCGCTCTCGCTTCTCACGCGGCCCTGTACGCCTATCAGACGAAAATCTTCGGAAGCGGCAGAGACGTCTGCATACTCGGCCTCAACTGTTTGAATGGGGACATTTTTGATCACCCCCAGCTCAGCAAATGCGTCGGCTGCAGCTCCGAGAGCCAATATGCAGCCATCCTTGGCAGTCATCTCTTGCAGGGCACTGCGCATTCTTTGGTTGGAAAGCTCAGCAAGTGTTTGCTCACGTGAGCCGATAAAGACAGCGATCTGTGATGCTCTGAGCTTGGCGGAAAGAGGATTGTAGCAGTCGGGATCGTCCTTGACCTCGAAAAGAGCAGGCTGAGCCCCGGCCATTTCCAGCACGTCACAGATGTGCTGACCCTCTAAGGCGTTGCCGCATTGCAGCACGCTTGCCACAGGCAGCTGATACCAGACGTCCGAGCAGGGCTGTGTGGGGGCGGGAGCTGCCTTGACCGAGGTGGAAACAGCCACGAGCAGGCCCTCAAGCTCACTGTCGGATTCGATCAGGATCGCTCCGGGATAGCGCAGGGAAATCTCTTTGGCGCGCTCAGTGTTGAGAATATATCCGCATGCCGGGCTTGTCATATCGGAAAGCGTCTGCTCCACCGTGCAACCGCATACGGCACGGGCTGATTTAATGGCACCCTTACACATCACGGTGCGCACATATGCGATCATTTTTCCGAGATCCTGCAGATCGGGCATGCCGTATTCGTTATAAAGCGGATGCAGCAGGTAAATCTTTGCATTTCCTTGCAGCGTGGAGGGAATGATCATATCCGAGGGCGCGGATGCCAGCACCAGCAAGTCAGATTGCTGAGCACCGAGCTCAGCTTGCGTATATATCTTGACCGAGGTCTCCAACGAAAAGCGGTAAAGTCCCAGCAGTGCCGCAAGTGACCGGCTCATTGCCGCACTGTACATCCCCTGTATATCGGTGCAAAGACGTGCGTGCAGCGTGATGCGCTCGGGATTGCAGCCCGCAGCCACTGCGGTGCAGTATGCATCCGCCGCACACATCAGGGCGCGATGGAAGGGATCGCTCAAAAGCTCGGTGTAAGTCATGTTCCTTGTGCGAAGCGGAGAGAGTGAGCGTAGCACGGTGCTTCCCGGCTCAAAGGACTGCAGCACGGTCTGATAACCCGTTGCCACCAAGGGGATGGACTTGGCGTATGGCGGAGTGCTTTGATCGGTGACGTATTGACTTGCCTCTTGCTCAATTCTCAGAGAATAGGAACGGATAAAGCAAACGGATTTGAGATAAGAAACGTTCATAGCAAGCAGGATCTTTTTTCCGTGTCTGACGATCAGCTGTCCTGCGTGGTCCGCCACACCGAAGAAGCTAAGACACAGTGAACATGCAGCGGCCTTTTGCTCAAGCTCCTGCACCTTTCCCTGGGGCAGGGCAAGCAGACTTGCGCTTGTGCATCCGGTCAGACTGTCAAGGCTTTGCATGTGCTCGGGCAGCTTGCCCAGATTCAGCACCGCACCGTTGCTTACAGAGAGCACAGCGTGTGCAATGCTTGTGAGAGCGCAATCTTGCAGGCAGTGTAAATGCGTGCATACCTCGGGATCGCTCAGAAGCGTCAGCAGTGCACGGTCATATTGATCTCGCGAAAGCTCAGCATTCGGGTACAGAAGCACCAGTGCGTCGGCGTAGGCGGCGTGTGCTTGCAGCTTGAGCGGCAGATGCTGCAGTACGTCAAAGCCTCCATGCTCACCTGCAAGGCGGTATTGTACCGCATATCCTTGGGGAGCATACGATGCGTTACCGCAACGCATGCCGATCTGCTCAGTGGCTGCGGGCTGCTTGTCTTGCAGCGCGCAAAGATATGCTGCGGGCATTTGAGCCACGTCCGAGAGCGTGTAGGGATGATCGGCAGGCTTGCCGAGTGCATGGGCTTTTTCAATAAAGTCCTTGTAGGTCTCTGCTACGTAGGGCGCGTTGGTCAAAAGCTCACTGATTGCTACCTTGGAGGCGTCCACGTGTGCAGGACATGCGAGTGCATCAATAAAACGCAGCGCGTCCACACAAATATCGTTTCCGTTTTTGGAGCTGTAATGTCTTGCGCAATAAAGCAGCTCGGGGATGCTTGTGCGCAGCCCGAGATTGGATTTGAGAATTTCCAGAGAAGCCTTGGGCAAGGTGTTGAAATTTCGGATGATCGTTGTTCCATTGCCAATATCCTTCATAAAAACCTCCGTAAAAAGTGATGTAGCGATCAGTCAAGCAGCTCTGCCGTGCAGCCCACTTTGTCAAACCCGGTCAGGCGCACCGTGTGCGTCGTGCCGCAAAGAGACTTGTCTGTCTTGACCGTGACCTCGATAAATTCGGGTGTATGTCCCGTGGAGTAGCCCTCGGAGTCGGTTTCAAACAACACCTGCTTGCAGGGAGAATCGGCAATGACCTGCATAAGCAGCTCTGTGCGGATCTTTTTCTGTACTTCCTGTAGCCGATGCACGCGCGCTCTGCGCTCCTGCATGGGTACTTGGGCGGGCATGCGGATGGCAGGGGTATTTTTGCGTCCGGAGTATGGGAAAGCGTGAATTTGCAAAAAGCGTGCTTTGCGAATAAAGTCCAGAGTCTCTTCGAAATCCTGCTCGGTCTCGCCCGGAAAGCCCACGATGACGTCGGTGGTAAACTGCACGCCGGGGATACGCTCACGCAACAGCTCAAGCGCGGCCATAGCCTGATCTGCATTATATTTGCGCTTCATGGCGGCAAGCGTGCGGGAGCAACCGCTTTGCAGGGAGAGATGGAAATGCGGCGCGAGCGAGGATAGACCTGCGATCTTATCCACGAATTTGGGGCGGATCAGGGAAGGGTCAAGCGAGCCAAGGCGTACGCGACCGATCCCGGGCAGCGCATCCACCGCCAAAAGCAGGTCTCCAAGGTCGCCTTCTGCAAGATCCTTACCCCAGGAGGCGGTCTCAATGCCTGTCAGCACGATCTCTGCGCAGCCGTTGTCGCAGAGCACCTGTACCTGCTCCAGAACCTCGTCAAGAGGCTTGGAACGTACCGGACCGCGCGCTCCGGGAATGGCACAGTAGGTGCAATGCGAATCGCAGCCGTCCTCAATCTTGACGTAGGTACGGGTGCGGTCAAATGAGGTGATGCGCATTGGCTCAAAGCAGCACGCCTTGGCAATGTCCGGCACCTCAATATATGCGCGGCCGTTCTTTTTTTCGTTGGCGACCAACTCGTCCAGAATATCGGCAGCACGCATTTTTTCGGTGTTGCCAAGCACTGCGTCCACACCCTCCAGAGCAGCCCCCTCGGGGTCTGCCTGCGCAAAACAGCCTGTGACAATGATGTATGCCTCGGGATTTTGCGCCAGCATGCGTCGGATCAGCTGGCGACCCTTGCGATCGGATTCCGCCGTAACGGTACAGGTATTGATGATATAAGCATCACAGCGCACGTCGTGGGGGAGGATGGCATAGCCGCGGGATAAAAGAGCCTCCTCAATGGCGCGGGATTCGTATTGGTTGACCTTACAGCCAAGCGTGGCGACGCCGACCGTGAACTGTTGGTTGGGCATTTTATACACTTCCTAAACATAAATTCTCACCTTACATTTTATCACACCCCGACCGAATTGTAAAGAACAATCGTAAAATTTACACAGAGTACTTGAAAAACACCAAAAAAGGTAGTATAATAAACACAATGATATAAAAATTCAAAGGAGAATTACTATGAGCCAGTTTCATTTGATCGACCACCCTCTTATCACACATAAGCTTACCATCATGCGCAACAAAAAGACAGGCTCTAAGGATTTCCGTGAGCTGCTCAACGAGATCTCGATGCTCATGGGCTATGAGCTGACGCGCGACCTGCCCCTGCAGGACGTCACCATCGAGACTCCCATTACCAAAATGACTGCCAAGATGGTTTCCGGCAGAAAGCTCGCCATTGTGCCCATTCTGCGCGCAGGTCTTGGCATGGTGGACGGCATTCAGTCGCTCGTTCCCGTAGCAAAGGTCGGCCACATCGGTCTGTACCGCGATCCCGAGACCCATCAGCCCGTTGAGTATTACTGCAAGCTGCCCACCGACATTCAGGACAGAATGGTCATTCTGGTTGACCCCATGCTGGCAACCGGCGGCTCCGCCATCGACGCGCTGACGCTGCTCAAAAACAAGGGCTGCAAGAATATCCGCTTTATGTGCTTGGTGGCTGCTCCCGAGGGTGTTGCCAAGGTGCTCAAGGCGCATCCCGACGTGGATATCTACGGTGCTGCACTGGATGATCACCTCAACGAGCACGCATATATCGTTCCCGGTCTTGGTGACGCGGGCGACAGAATTTTCGGTACACTCTAATTTGTATCATCAAGGGGAGAATAATTTCTCCCCTATTTTTCAGCGTGGAGGAGTCATGCGTATCATTGTTGTCAAGAAAAACGACGCAGGACAACGTCTGGATAAGTTTTTGTCCAAGGCAGTCAAGGGGTTGCCTACGTCGTTGATGTATAAGTATATCCGCACCAAAAAGATCAAGGTCAACAGGGCAAGGACCGAGCAGAAGTATATGCTTTGCGAGGGGGATGAAATCCAGCTCTTTATCCGCGAGGAGTTCTTTGAGTCTCCCGAAAAGGATACGGGCGCGCTGTCCCGCATCGTGCCCAAGCTTTCGGTGGTGTATGAGGATGAGAATATCATTTTGCTTGATAAGCGTCCGGGCGTGCTGGTGCACGAGGATGCGGATGCCAAGGATAATACGCTGGTCATGCATCTGCAGGCGTATCTGGCGCAAAAAGGGGAGTACGACCCGGAGGATGAGCAGTCCTTTGCGCCTGCCATGTGTAACCGCATCGACCGTAATACGGGCGGCATCGTCATTGCCGCCAAGAACGCGGCTGCGCTGCGCGAGATGAACGAGCATATCCGCGAGGATCGCATCGGCAAATACTATTTGTGCGCCGTGCACGGTGTGCCCGAGCGAAAAAAGCAGACGCTGCACGGATATCTGCGCAAAAATGCAGCGGATAATATGGTCGAGGTGCGCAATAAAGCTTTTTCCGGCGCAAAGGAGATCATCACCGAGTACCGCGTGATCGGACAAAAGAACGGGGATGCACTCTTAGAGGTGCACTTAGTCACGGGCAGAACGCATCAGATCCGTGCGCACCTTGCGCATATCGGCCACCCGTTGATCGGTGACGGCAAATACGGCGTCAACAAAAAGGACAGGGAAAAGGGCTATAAATATCAGGCTCTGTACGCTTACCGCCTTCGCTTTGAGTTTGGCGGGAAGGGTGAGGTCTTGTCCTATCTGGATGGCAAGGAATTCCGTCTGCCTGAGGACGAGATCTGGTTCTTGAAGGATTTTTCATACTGATTATTACTACGAAAGGGGAGAGAATATGCAGGATACGGTAAAAAAGCTGCGATATCCGATGCTGATCATGAGCGGCCTTTTAGCTTCACTCGGCGTGGTCTATCCGCAATATTTGGGCGCGCTTGCGTGGGTCTCTCTCATTCCCATGGGGATGGTGCTGCTGACGCTGTGCGACAAGGTGCGCCTTGGCAGCCTGTATCTGTACGGAATTGTTTTTTATCTTGTGTACTACATCATGGGCTATCATTGGTTTATTTCCATGTATCCCATGGATTTTGCGGGCTTTGAGCCCAATACGGCCATCGGCGTGATCGCACTGGCGGTATTTGGCATTTCCGCCTTCCAGGCAGTGCTCAGTGCCATCATGTTTTTGGTTTACGGATTGCTTTGCCGTACCTTTGTGCTGCGCAAATATCCCGTGCTGAGCCCCTTGCTTATGGCTTGCCTGTGGGTGATCAACGAGTGGTCGCAGACCATAGGCTGGACGGGCTTGCCCTGGTCGCGCCTGTATTTGTCACAGTCGTTCGTGCTGCCCATGGCACAAAGTGCCTCGCTGCTTGGCGGTCTGTTCGTGTCCTTTTTGATCGTGGCGGTCAATTTGGCCTTGGCGGGCTTGATCGCATGCCGCGGATCAAGACTATCCTTTGGCTTGCTTGGCGGCTGCCTGCTTGGCGGTAACCTTTTGTTTGGCCTTGCGGCGATGGATTCGATCAAGGGCGACGTGCTGCCGTGGCAGATCGCATTCTTTGCTTTGGCACTGGCAACCGTGATTACGGCCCTTGTGTACGGGCTTGTCAAAAGGCTGGGAGCGGATCGCCGCTTACTCAAAGCGTTTATGTGTATTGGTCTGACGCTTTGCGTGCTTTCGTCACTCTCTCCCGTGCTTGCCACGTATGCGGATACAGACGATCCCTTCAAGGCTGCCGCACTCCAGGGAAATCTTTCCTCTGCGGATAAATGGGCAGAGGACTCGGGCTTGCGCTCCTTCAAGGCGTATGAAAGCCTGACCGAGCAGGCGGCAGATGAGGGGGCGACGCTGATCATCTGGCCGGAGACTGCGCTGGCTTACACGCTGTTTCTCGCGCATCCCAATTCCGCCACCACGGCTCCCATAGATAAGGTCTACGACATGGCAGAGCGAACGGGAGCAACGGTCATGATCGGCACGTTTACCTCAACGCAGTATTTTGACCCCACAGCAGAGAAGGCAAGCACCAACACTGTGGTCACGGTCTATCCGGACAGAAGCTATGATGAGAGCGTTTACGCCAAGCGTATGCTGGTGCCGTTTGGCGAGTACGTGCCGTGGAGAGATTTTCTGATGTCCGTGCTGCCCGTGCTTGGCGAGATCAACATGCTTTCCTCGGATCTTGCACCCGGGACGGAAGCGGTGGTCGTGGATGCCAAAACGGTGGGTGTCAAAGCGGGGCCTATCATTTGCTTTGACTCAATTTATGAAGAGACGGTCAGACAGACGGTCAGCGCGGGGGCTGAGATCATCACGCTCTCCACCAACGACTCCTGGTTTTCCGACTCTGCTGCCGTATATATGCATAACAATCAAGCCAAATTCCGCGCCATTGAAAACGGCAGATACCTGGTGCGCTCGGCCAATACGGGTGTGTCGTCCATCGTGGGACCCGACGGTAGGGAGCTTGGGCGTCAGGAGGCACTGACCACGGGACTTGTGGTATCCGAGGTGTGTGTCAGAAGCAATACCACGCCATATACCTCGATGGGATATTTGCTTGTGTGGCTGAGCTTTTTTGCACAGATTGTAATTGTCGCAGCACAGATTGCTTATGTGATCGTAAGGCGCGTAAAACGCCATACGGCATAAAGGATTTCTTAATAATTCTTAATAAAATTCTTGGTGAAAAAAGCATAAAATCTATTGACAAACGTGACATGAACTGATATAATGTTCACATGGGGAACACCCAAAAAACACTAATCAAAAGGAGAAATATCCACTATGAAAACCATGACCAGAGTAGTAGCAGTTGCTCTTGTAGCAGTTGTTATGTGCGTGATGCTCGTTTCTTGTGGCAACACCATTAGCGGCACTTATTCCGCTACCTACGAGTCTGACGGCTTCTTCGGCTTCGGTAAGGGCTCTTACACCACCACCTACGAGTTCAAGGGTAAGGATGTTGTAATGACTGTTGAAGCAACTGTTGGCGGTAAGACCACTACTACCACCACCAACGGCACCTACACCATTGAAGAAGATCAGATCATCTTCACTTGGGACAAGGACGTTGAGACCAACGCAAATGGCGATACTGTTACTTCCACCAACAAGTACGAGTTCAGCAAGGGCGACGATTTCATTTATATCGGCGACCAGAAGTACACCAAGAAGTAATTTCAATATTACTACATAAAAAAGCTGTTGCTTCGGCAACAGCTTTTTTATATGAAAATGAAACCGAGGACGCCCCGCAAGATCCTTCGCGGCGCCCCTGTACCTGTCATTCTCGAGCGCAGCGAAGAATCTTGGTACAGGGGCTTGCTCGAGGATGACGGCGGGCGATAAATTGTGAAACTTTTTTTGAAAACTGCAATTAGTTGCAAAGCTGTAGGGACCGGCGTCAAGCCGCAAGCGGCGAACGGTCCGTAAAAAAGAAAAAACCGCTCGTTTTTCAACGAACGGTTTTTCTTTACTTTGCAATCTGCAATTAGTCGCAAACGTAGGGCAGAAGAGCAGCCTGGCGAGCACGCTTGATAGCGGTGTTGAGCTCACGCTGGTGAACAGCGCAGGTGCCGGACATTCTTCTGGGCAGGATCTTGCCGCGCTCGCTGATGAACTTGCGGAGCTTAGCGGAATCCTTGTAATCGATATAAGCAACCTTATCGGCGCAGAAAATGCAAACCTTCTTTCTTCTGCGAACCACGGGGCGCGCAGGACGAGAAACGTTTTCAGTCATCTTATGAATCCTCCTATTTGAATTTGGGAACGATCGCCTTTAGAAGGGCAGATCGTCGTCTGTTTTGATCTCCTCAAACTTGGGCGCAGAGCCTGCGGGAGAGGAGTAAGCGGGTGCACCGTAAGCATCGGGTGCATAAGAGCCGGACTGTGCGGGGCTTTCGCTGCGGCTGTCCACGAACTGGACCTCTTCAGCGACAATGTCGGTCATGTAGCGCTTCTGACCCTGCTGGTCGGTCCAGGATCTGTTCTGGATAGAGCCGATCACGCAGATAGAAGAACCCTTCTTGAAGAAACGGTTGACAAACTCAGCAGTGGAGCGCCAAGCGGTAACGGTAAAGAAATCGACCTCAGGCTGCTGACCGGACGCGGAGTCACGGGAAGCGAATCTGCGATTGACTGCCATACGGAACGTTACGACGGCAATGCCGCTCTGTGTCTGCTTCAGTTCAGGATCAGCGGTAAGTCTGCCGCCGAGGATGACTTTGTTCAGATTAAAATTTGCCATGCTGTTTGACCTCTTTTGCCTGATTACTCAGCGTCAGCTGCTACTTCGGCAACTTCTTCTGCAACTGCAACTTCTTCAACAGCTTCTTCAACGACAGCTGCCTTAGCGGTGGGCTCGAAGTCCAGCTTGATGGTCAGAGAACGCATTACGTTCTCGTCGATCTGGAACAGACGGTCGAGCTCTGCCAGGAAGTTACCTGCAGCCTTGAAGGTCACGACTACGTAGTAGCCCTCGGGCATGTCATTGATGGGATATGCCAGGCGGCGCTTGCCCCACTGTGCAACCTCAATGATAGTGCCGTTCTCAGCAATCAAAGAAGTGAACTTGTTCACGGTAGCATTGGTTGCTTCCTCACCGTTGCTTACGTCAACGATGAACAGACTTTCATAAGAATTGAGTACCTTTTCCATGTGTTTTTACCTCCCTATGGACTTTATTACGACCGCGCACCTCTTCGATTTATTTATGCGCGGTAGAGAGACGGACCGCGTCGCAGTCCGTACCGAAAATATATTATACCACAATTTAGAATGCTTGTCAATCCTTTTTCACATTTTATTTTTTACAAAAAAACACAAAATTCTTGTCAAAACCGTGGGAAATATGCTATAATATACAAAGGATGGAATTTTACCCGAAAAGGAGGCTGTATATGGCACAGAGTAAGAAGAGAAAAAAGAAAAAGGGAAAGAAGATGCCAAAGGCGTTGCGCGTTTGTCTGATCATGCTGGCAGTTCTGGCAGTCCTGTTTACCACCGTGGTGGTGCTTGCCA
>JAFQUG010000258.1 GCA_017408625.1 Clostridia bacterium
CATGCGAGACTTCTCATAAGGAAGTCTCGCATGCCATCCCTGTTTTTTCATGTCACTTTCAATACCAAATCGCACCGCTCGCATATCCCGGTCGCCTCAAAATATCTGTTTTCAAGCGGGATCCACTCGTCAAAGAACCGCCTTGCAAACGCGGGAGTATTGCGCGTAAGAATGCGCTTTTTCTGCAGATCGGGGTCGATATCCAGGAATACAGCCAGGTCGCAATAACGGCCAAATGCGGGGTGCATGGAATACGCGCCCTCAATCACGGTCAGCCCGCCCGGCATCACGGTCTGCTCCTCGCCAAGGCACTGCGTCGCGCAGTCAAAGCGTCTGAACTGCACGCTCTTGCCCTGTGCCAGCGGCTGCAAAATCTCCTTTGCAAAGCGTTCCCTGTCCACATTTCCGCCGACCTCTGCAAGCCGCTCTTTCGTGCGCTGCTCGGGGCGCAGGAAAAAGTCGTCCATGTGAAACACGGTACAGGAGTAAACCTCTCGCAGCATGTGTGCAAGCGTGCTCTTTCCGCTCGCGCTGCCGCCCTCGATGGCCACGATGACCGACGCCTTGCCGCCCATTTTGTCGATCGCGGTAAACAGCGGCAAATAGTTCGCAAACCGATTGGAAATCACGCGATAAGCGGGCTGATAGGCTGCGCGAAACGCGTCCGAATGGTGCAGTGCGGGATATCCCGCATCACGCCAGGCGGTGACGGCCTTGTCAAACTCCGCGCCATCAAGCGGCAAAGTGCCTTTTGCAATCATGCTCTTAGCCACCTGTAATTTCTCCTCAAGCAGCTCCCTGCCCCTCTCCTCTTTCTTGGCAGAGAGGCAAAACAGCCTTGCCAGCGTGGAAGGCGCAAGCCCTTCGTTCAGGCAGGACAGGTGCACGCGGCAATACTCTCCGTCCAAGGGCTCGATGCACGGCACGGCATCTTTGGGCACGCGCTCATATTCGCGCTCAATATACGCCAGTGCCGCGCATTCATCCGATACCAGATGGTCACAGCCAAACGCGCCATGGAACAAAAACTTGCATACGTCCTGTACCCCAAGCTGCGGGTAAGCCAGGCAATGCTCCTTTAACAATGCTTCGGTTTGATTCATACCTTTTTATTCGTCAATTTCATCAATATATGACACCAGCTGCAGATCCCTGATCTCCATGGTGTGATAGAACGTTCCGATGGTCTCCCAGCCCACGTTCATGCCGCCGATATACAGATCGGAAAGCGAATCCACGGTGAAATATCCGTCATCCAAGCCCTTTTTCAGCATATCCTCTAAGAAAGGCTTGAGGTCGATCTCCACGTGTACCCACTCGCCGCTCAGGTCGGGGGCTCTGTCCTTGTACAGCGTTCTGCCGCTGTTTCGGTAGACGTGCTTGGAGCCGATCGAATAAATCATGGCACCCGAGGAGTCCGCCTTACCGCCGTCATAGCCGATATAGTGGTTGGTTCTGTCAGCGCGGTTATCAAACAACTGCACACCAAACCAGCAGAAATCGTGGGAATCGGTGCCCTTGACGTAAAAATACATCAAAAACTGTGCTGCGCGGGTCCAGTCACCGTCGATCGGGGTCTCCAGAAATTCCAGCAGACGAATATCCATGGAAAGCACCAGGCGGTCAGCGTCGCAGATCAGGAAGTCCATATCCTTTGACGACTCCAGGGACTGCGCAAAGTTATCCTGCTCAACCAGAAAATGCGGCCAGTAATCCCCTTGCACCGCAGGTCTGCCGTGGTAATACAGGCTGGTGTCCAGCTCAAAGGTCATGACGTTGTGCTCGGGGTCATATCCAAAGCTTCTTCCCATGCCGTCCGTGATCACGGTCGGCTCGCTCTCTATGCGGTTTTCCACAAAGCAAGGGCCGGAGTCCCACTGCGCAAGTCTCCAGACGGGACTGTTCGCTTCACCGCCGTAAAAATCATGCTCGTCCAGAACCGAAAATACGTCTCCGTTGTCATGATCCTTTTGAGAGATCAGCTGGATACCGTCTTCGAACGTCAAGTCGGCAATGATCTGCATTTCCTTTTTCTCCTCCTTGGGTTGGGTCTCTGCGGGCGCGGTCGTAGCGACTGCCGTGGTGACTTGCGTTTCGGGCTCAGTGGTCACGGCTCCGCTCGTCCCGGTCTCTTCGGGCAGCGGTGCGGGTGTTTCCTCATTGCAGGCCGCAAGCAAGGGCAGGCACATTACAGCGATCAGAATAAGCAAAAACAGTCTTTGTGTTTTCATGATTTCCTCCCGTATGCGTTTTTTTCATTATATCATAGATTTGCAGAGATTGCAATCACTTTTTGCGGGAACTTGCGCCATCTCTTTTGAGTCCTTCCGCACCTGTCAAAAAACGCACCATGCCATGGCATGGTGCGTTTTTTGTGATATGCTATCTTTTTGGGGCTTCATGCTTGGAAACGAAGCTATGTATCTTAAATGCTTTTTCCAAATATAGTTTTGCCATTTAACAATTCAGATTTTACTTGGCTTGCAAATAATGGAAGATTATATGCCAAATTTGACGGCAAATGCATACCGTCAAAAATATAGTGTTGATCGTCAGATGCTATTTCTGTAATATAAATGTCATAATCGCCACGCTGAACCAAATTTACAATGTTTATGCATAGATTATCATTGTAAATTTGATAAACATTTAAGGGCCCATAAAATATTATCTTACCATTTTTGTCAACAAGGTCCCCCAAATCGGTTTTTATATATGACAAGCCGTAATCGTCTAATAAAAACTGAAACAATTCCTTTATTTTGAGTTCTGTTTTATCAACAGGCGGTTTGAATAACCGCTTTATCCAATTTATCATTTTGCATTCTCCTTCGCCGTATTGATCGAGGCGATCAAAATTCTTTTGACTTTATCATTAAAGGACTTTCGGACATATTACGTATCTCCTTTTTGACTTTTCTCCATTATACCATAAAACCTATTACTTTTCAACCTTCATAATAAAAAATGCTTTTCGCAAGCGATGAAATCGCGGCGAAAAGCTACCTTACTTCTTCACTATTCACTATTACCTTTTACTTTCCAAAAACCTTCTCGGACGGATTTAGTGAAAAGTGAAGAGTGAAGAGTGAAAAAGTAAAAAATCCGCACACTCGCGTGTACGGATTTTTTGTGATGCCCTTTCAAAATAGATCCGTACCGCAATTTTTTTGAAATCGATCCGTGGTTTTCGGTCGGTGGATAGACTTATCC
>JAFQUG010000259.1 GCA_017408625.1 Clostridia bacterium
AAAGCCCAGAACAGCTTTTTGGGCGGCACGTCAAAAATGATGGCAATCCCTACCATTGCAACTGTACATGCCACAGTCAGATATGCAACCTGTCCCCAATTCATACGATCCCTCCTATCGTCAGCCATGCAAGACCGTAGCCTGCAGCGATCAAGGCAGCCGTAAACAGTGCCTGCACAAAGCGTAAAAGTCCCGAAACCATATCTCCGCCAAACAGATCGCGCAGCGAGGTCCAGAGTGCAAGCCCGGGGATCATAAGCATGATCGTACCGATCATGATCTTATCAGGCTGACCAACCGGCAAACCGGCACAGACAAGCAGGGCCAAGCATCCTGCCACAAAAGCTGTGACAAAGGTTTTAAGCGTGCCGTTGACCTTGCTTGGAGTATACATATTGAACAGCATGATCACGACACCGATCACGGCAGCGATCAGACCGTCTGCCCAACCGCCACCGAAAAGGACAGCAAATCCCCCCGCTGCGATGGCCGCGGCAAAAAACATCAAATATCCCGGATATGTTTGCTTTTTGCAAATCCGCTCCACCTCGGCCTTGACCTCCCACGGATCCTCGGGGCAGGCGCACAGCCTGCGCGAGAGCGCATTGAGCTTTTCGATGCGGACAAGACTGTTTCCGATACTGCCCACCTTGCGGATCTGCGTATAGTGGTCACCGTTGGGCCCCTCTGAGGTCACGCCAATCAGAACCACAATGGAAAACACATCCACGTCGTGCGCGCCGTAAGCAAAGCACAGCCTTTCCACCGTATCCTCCACGCGACGCACCTCAGCCCCCGCTTCCAGAAGGCGGCAGCCTATATCCAGTATGGTATCCAGCACATCGTCATAATCGTATGGGAGCGACGTGCTGCTTTGCTGTTGTGTGGTCATATCATTTCCTTATCCATTCAAAATAGTTTGACAATATGAGTATATCATATTCTCCCCCGCTTGTCAAACAGAACTTTACAAAATGTTCACCAATATCGGCGATCTGTCCGATATAATATGATAGGAATCATGTGATGTGAGGTGTATTTGAGAATTGTTTGAAAAGACAGTATTACTTGAGAAGATCAAGGAGTCGTTTGCTGCTGTCATGCCGGTCACGCTGATCACGATCTTACTGGTGATCACCATCTCTCCCGTGCATACGGGCACGCTGCTCTCCTTCTTGCTGGGTGCTGTGCTGCTGATCATTGGTATGGGACTTTTCTCGCTGGGATCGGATATGTCCATGATCCCCATGGGCGAGTATATCGGCTCACAAATGACCAAATCTCGCAAAATCTGGCTCGTGGTCTTTCTCTCCTTCTTCGTAGGCTTTCTTGCCACTATTTGCGAGCCTGATCTGCAGGTGCTTGCCTCCTACGTGCCCACGGTCAAGCCCTTCGTCCTGACCGCGTCGGTCGGCCTTGGCGTAGGCATTTTCCTGGTTTTGGCTATGCTGCGCATCCTGTTCAAGGTCAAGCTCTCGCTCCTGCTCTGGATCTGCTATATCGGTGTGTTTATCATGGCGTTCTTCATTCCGCAGAACTATTGGGCTGTTGCCTTTGACTCGGGCGGCGTGACCACGGGTCCCATGACCGTGCCCTTTATCATGGCACTTGGCGTGGGCGTTGCCTCCAGCCGTTCGGACGGTGCTGCGGACAACGATTGCTTCGGCCTCGTTGCGCTCTCCTCGGTCGGTCCCATCTCGGCTGTTATGATCCTTGGTCTCTTGGTAGGCGGTGATATCGTACCTCCCGATCTTTCCGAGGTTGAGATCATCACGCAATCCAATCAGATCCTTGCGCCCTTCCTTCACAAGCTGCCTCACCAGCTCTGGGAGGTGTTGATGGCACTGGGCCCCATTTCGGCAGGATTTTTCGTGTTCCATCACATCTGTGCCAAAAAGCCCGGCAACACACTTTCCAGGCGCGCGCTGCAGAAGATTCTGGTCGGCCTTGGCTATACTTACGTAGGACTCGTGCTGTTCTTACTGGGTGCCAATGTCGGTTTCTCCCCCTGCGGATATCTGCTGGGCGTTGGCCTTGCTGATCCGAACAAGGGAATTCTGCAATACATCATCATTCCCATCGGTGCTGTCGTGGGCTACTTTATCGTACAGGCAGAGCCCGCGGTGCACGTGCTGACCAAGCAGGTCAATACCGTGACCGCAGGCGCGATCTCGCGCAAGATGGTGCTGCGTTGCCTTTCCATCGGCGTTGCCTGCTCGATCGCACTTGCCATGGTGCGCGTGCTGACAGGCGTGAACATCATGTGGTTTTTGATTCCCGGTTATGCCATTGCTTTGATATTGGTCATCATCGTGCCCTCGCCCTTTCCCTCGATCGCATTTGACGCGGGTGGCGTGGCATCCGGTCCTATGACTGCAGCATTCCTTTTGCCCTTTGCCATGGGTGCTTGCCGTGCGGTTGGCGGCAATCCCGCATCCGATGCGTTCGGTGTGGTTGCATTCGTTGCCATGACGCCTCTGATCGCTGTGCAGATCCCCGGACTGATCTGGCACATCCGCAACGTAAGACTCAAGAAAATGCTGCCTGCAGATGCAGAGTTTGTTCCCTTTGATGACCAGGATATCATCGATTTGTAAGAGGTACAGGATATATGAAAGAGCTCAATCTGTTATTGATTATCGCGCGCCTGAAGGATCACGCGGCTTACGAGAAATACTTTTCCCGTCACAAGCTTG
Source organism: Clostridia bacterium (assembly GCA_017408625.1). The sequence goes on from JAFQUG010000259.1 coordinate 2,697, forward strand.
CCGCTTACGCCGCCATGCCCTGTCGCGGTACTGCGCAAAATAAAACGTTGGATCTGCTTGGCATTGAGCAGACCGAAAAAATCATGCTGACTGCCGTTGTCGGCAAGCAGCAGACGCAGAACATTCTTGCAACACTGCCCGACCAGATGGAGATCGACATCCCCGGTCGAGGCATCGGACTGATCATTCCCCTGAACAGTATGGGTGGCATCCACTCCATGCAGGTTCTGACGGGAAGCACTGAGGCAGAGGAAAGAGAGGTTATCAAAATGGAATACAATACACATCTGATCGTTGCCGTTCTCAATAAGGGCTGCTCCGACGTTGCCATGGATGCAGCGCGCGAAGCAGGCGCGGGCGGCGGCACCGTGATCCGTGCCAAGGGCACGTACGGCAAGGGCGACGAGCACTTCTTCGGTGTCACGCTCGCCGAGGAAAAGGACACCATCCTGATCGTAGCCACCGAGGCACAGCGCCGTCCCATCATGCAGGCGCTTGTCAACCAGGCCAAGGAAAAGCCGGAGCTTGGCACCGTGACCTTCTCGCTCCCCGTTTCCGACACCATGGGTCTGCGCCTGGACCGCAGATTCAACAGCTAAATAAACAAATCATTCAAAATCGGCAGAG
>JAFQUG010000260.1 GCA_017408625.1 Clostridia bacterium
CGAACTCCGGACACCATGATTAAAAGTCATGTGCTCTGCCATCTGAGCTAATGGGTCATGTATTACGGTACAAAAATTCGTACCGTAATATCTTATCACACAAATGCGATTTTGTCAACAGTTTTTTGCGCAAAATTATAACAAAATTCCCTGTCAAAGCGACAGCTGCTTGAGTTTTCCGGCAAACTGGGCAATATTGACCTCGGAAATGGTGGGCAGGACAGCATCCTCGCGTTGCTCTCCGTTGTTGCCTCCGCCAAGGATATGGTCGCGCTCGATCTTGAGCACCAGCTTATCCCACAGATTTTTGGCATGTGCAGGCACCATTTCTCCGCCAAAGCAAGCAAGCTCAAATGCCCTCTCGCGCTGCTCCTCTGTCAGATTTTTTTCATAATACTCATCGGCACTGTCCGGATATCCGCACACCAAAAAGTAGCCTGTCTGCTTGCCTGCCAGCACGCTCTCCCACCGCTTCAGATACTCACGCATGGGCTTGTACAGCTTCGCATATCGGATACAGCTGCCGATCACCACAATATCGTAAGGCGTCGGATCGCTTGCGGCATCCTCGGTGGTGCAAAGCGTGACTTCTCTGCCCGCCAGTCCTTGGCAAAGCAGCTTAGCGGCCGTGGCCGTCGTGCCGGTTTTGGTGGCGTAAACGATCAAAATACTCTTCATAAGCTTACCTCATTGTGTGCATTCCACAGTCTTACCATCTGTGCGCAGCACCATATTGCCATTGTAGGAATAATAGGTCAGCGCGCCAAGATTGCGCAGCAGATTTACCACCTCAAGCTCAATATTGGCAAACGCATCCGTACAAATGACGCCGTACTTGACACCGCACGAAGTCAGAATATCTCGCAACGCCTTATTGTGGCTGCCGTGATGCGGGAGCTTGACAAAATCGTACTGCCCTGCATACTGCGTCTGTGCCAGGAAATCCTCACAACGCGCTTTTTCCGCGTCTCCCATAAACAAAGCTGAGAAGTCTCCCAGCGACAGACCGCAGATCAGCGAAAGATCGTTATCCATACTGTCCTCGGGGATGGGGTCCTCGTGGCTCAGCTCGGGATAGACGCGAGAGACGTTGATCCAAAGGCTGCCGGTGGGCAGTGAAACCGTGGTGTCGTCGTTGAGCTTGGTAACCTTGGTGCGCGCTGCATTCTCGGAAAGCGCATTCATCAGCGAGCGATAAAGCCCCGAGTCACGCACGTAATTGGGCATATAAACCTCAGCAACCTCAAAATCCTCGATGATCTTGGCTGCGCTGCCGATATGGTCGTTGTCAAAGTGGGTCAGGATCAGATAATCGATGCGCGCTATGCCAAGAGACTCCAGCGTGTCGCTGATCTCGCCATAGTCGTCCGCGTCTGCCGTGTCGATCATGATCACGGTATCGTCCAGCCGGATCAGCATGCAATCCGACTTCCCTGTTTCCAGCACGCGCAGAGTCAGCATATGCTCGGCATTTTCAAAGGCGTTACCGGGAATCAGCGAGCCCGCATTACCGCCCGACTCAGCATTTGTGCCAAGTTCGCCCGTACCCAGCTGCCCCGAAGCGCCCTGAGAGCCCTGTTGCAGCACCTCACCGCTGCAGGCGCAGATGCTTGCCGCAAGCACCAGGCAAAGCAGCATGAGCCAAATTCTGTATGTTTTCATAAAAATCTCCGAAATAACAGATTAGGTGGAAAGCGCAAATCTCTCCACCTATCATTATAGCGTATTTTCCCCGATTTTACAAGGGGTCATGCATACTGTGGCAAAAAATTTACACTTCCTGCCCGAATGCCTCGAACGCGGCTCTGACCTCGGACGGTGCAAAGCCCTGCGCCAGCATTTTCTGATACAGCTTTTTGTGCTCGTCTCCCTCGGACATGCCGTGCCTGCATTGCTTTTGCAAGAAGGACGTGCACACCTCTGTGAAATCCACCTCGTCAAGATACGCCTGCACGTCGGCATCCGACGCGTCGTATCCCTTGGCGCGCAGATCGTACTCCACGCGTCTGCGACTGCGCAGCTTTGCCACGCTGCGTTCCGCCTCGCGCAGTGCCGCCGAGTTCTCGCGCAAGTACCCTGCCTCGATCAGCATACGAACCGCCGCCTCGGCGTGCTCCTTTTGACAGCCCTTTTGCACAAGCTTATAGGTCAACTCGCGTGCGGATCGGTCACCGTACGAAAGCGAGGTCATTCCGCGCACGTACGCACGGCAGATCCCGGACGCCTCGGCAACACACTCGGCTGTCTCGGCATCGATCTCGCCCACCTGCAATCCAAGCTCTTTATACTGAGAGAGCAGCAGCGGGTATTTTTCCTTTTGATATTGCTCGGCACTCTCACCGCGCAAGATCAGCGTCACCCACACAAGCCCCTTATCGGGCACGGGCGTGATGCTTTTCACAATAATTTTCATATCATCCTATTCTTCCGAATACAACTCATCATAAAACCACCTCATGGGGTTTTCATGAATATACATCAAGTGTTCTTCGTAGTCTTGCCGATTGCGAATAATATGATCATTTGAGCGATATTGCCAAATATTCGTCCCGCATTCTTTATTGCAAAATCTTTTGAAAGTGGATAAAAACCTCGCGGGAATCGTATTTTGCGGTGTAGGGACCGGCGTCCCCGACGGTCCGCTCGAATTTCCTTCCGTAGGGACCGGCGTCCCCTGTCAACAGCAAGATTGTAAACAATTGTGCAAGAGGATTGTAAACACTTTTGCATTGTGTGAGAAACGCATTCGGAAGCCGAACGGAGCGTAGCGGAGAGAG
>JAFQUG010000261.1 GCA_017408625.1 Clostridia bacterium
TCGGGTATCCATTCAGTATTAAAGGAGATATTAAGAAGAGTTATGTTGCTTTTGGATTCCAGTTTTTCGAAATCGAGCGGAGTGAAAAACATGAGTGTATTTTCAGAAAAATGGTATCTATATAGGTGAAGTGACAGAAAGGAGCATGCGTATGTATCAGCAAAGAATGCAAACGGTCAGTGATGCAGAGATCATTGATCTCTATTGGGCGCGCAACGAAGACGCCATCAAGCAGACCGATCGCAAATACCGCACCTATCTGCTGACGGTTGCCATGAATATTTTGCAGGATGAGCAGGATAGCGAGGAATGTCTGAACGACACCTACGTGTCTGCATGGAACTCCATGCCGCCCAACCGTCCCGCGATCCTCAAAGCGTTTTTATCCACCATCATGCGCCGCCACGCGCTGGTCAAGCACAGAAATCAGCACAGACAAAAGCGCGGCGGACTGAGCCAGGTGCTCTCGCTCTCAGACTTGGAAGGGATCGTCAGTGACCAAGGCCGGGAATATGTGCAAAGTGATGTGATCAGGCTTGCCGAGATCCTTGAGAAGTACTTAGACAGTCTGGATCAGATGCAGCGATACGTATTTCTCAGCCGCTTTTATTATGGAAAGAGCGTTGTCGAGATTGCAAGCGTGCTGCACGTGCATCGCTCCAAGGTCAATAGGGAATTGACAAAAATCAGAAAAACGCTGCGCGAAGCTTTGGAAAAGGAGGGAATTGAGATATGAAACGAGATCTGATGATCGACGCCATTACGTGTATTGACGACAGTTATTTAGAGCAATACGAACGCTACGAGACCCAAATGCTCCGAAAAAAGCGCGTAGGCTTCAAGGCTCTGTTGATCAGTGCAGCCTGCCTTGTACTTGTATTTGCGCTGCTGCTTTGCAGCCTGCCGCTGACCTATATCGTGTTCAGAGAGCCGATCAATAACACTGTGTCCGAAGTTGTCGACCGCGTCATGTTTCCTCAGAGCGGCGATGAGGACAGCAACCGATCCGAAGCCTTGTGGGTGCATTGGCCGCTGACCGATGCGCTGTTTGACGTGCTTGGCGCAGGAGGAGAGAACTCCATCATCGAAGCCATGAAGCAGGGCTCGGGCGGCCTTGTCGGAGATCTATCCGTTGATCTCGGCACGTTTTTAGACCGCATGTATCAGTATTATTTGGAAAACGATCTGAGCGACGAAACAATCGGAGAGATCGTGCAAGGTACAGAGACCGAGCGAGTCGAGGATATAATCCCGCCCGACGTTACGATCACCGATGAAATCATAAGTATTCACGGTGTGTACCTGCATTTGCATTTCAATGAGCAAACAGAGTCGCTTGAGTATTGGATACACGGCATGAACGGCACTTGGGGGGAGATCTATATTCCCGGTGAATACAAGGGGATTCCAGTCACGACCATCAATGAGGGCGCTTTTAAGGGGCACAAGCAGCTCAAGACGGTCAGAATGAGTGACAATATCACTACGATCGGAAACAGCGCGTTTGAAAAATGCACCTCGCTTGAAAGCGTTGAGTTTCCTGCCGAGCTGCAAAGCATTGGCGAGAGAGCCTTTGCAGGCTGTCACGCACTGAATTCGGTAGAGATCAGCAGCGATAAGCTGCAAGAGATCGGCAAGCAGGCGTTTGAAAACTGCTCTGCCTTGCAGCGGCTTTCCATCCCCGATGGTCCCGTTTCGATCGGTGATTCTGCATTTGCATATTGCAGTGCACTGGAAGAGATAGAGATGGCGCAAGTGACGAGTATCGGCGACGGCGCATTTAAGGGAAATGAATCGATCACACGTGTTGATTTGCCCGACACCATACAAAAAATTGGGAATGAAGCTTTTATGGGCTGTATCTCACTTGAAAAAGTAGATTTGGCGTATGTGAGAGAAATTGGTGAAAAGGCATTCTATCAATGTACTTCATTAAGTAACGTAAGCATTGTGAATGTCACAAGCATAGGAGACGAGGCATTTGCTAAATGTAATTCTATCGCCTCTGTAAAGATTGGCGAAAACATTGAGCATATAGGAGAAGGAGCGTTTTTGCAATGTGAAAATCTGATGCGTGCAGATCTTGGCGGTCTTTTGGCTATTCCTTCGAACATGTTTGATGGATGCGCCTCGCTCAAACATGTATCAGTCAATGAAAACCTGACTGAAATTGGAGCGTTTGCATTTAGAAAATGTTACGCTCTTTCAGAGATAGACGGACTTGTCAAAATTCAGAAAATCGGAGCATCCGCATTCAGGGAAAGCGGAATCGGTTGTGATATTGTATTTGAACAACCAATCGAGGTCTTGCCAAGTCACGTGTTTTACAATTGTGAATGGTTAACAAGCGTGACACTACCAACAAGTCTCAATAGGATTGAAAGCAATGCACTGGTTCCGGGAAATTCATTATGGCGCGTGGATTACCAAGGAACGGTTGAAGAATGGTTGAAAATCGATATCGCTCAGGGAGCTATCAGGAAGGGTATAGCGATATACTGTACGGACGGTATGGTTTATACTGAAACGGGATCGATTGAAATGTATGAATAATAAAAATAAACCACCGGTTTTTGAACCGGTGGTTTCACTTTACCATATTTGCAACACCTTATCTGCCAAGGTCAGCACAAGCGGCAGCGTGACAAGACACAGCATGCTGGATACGCCCACGGTTTGTGAGGCGTAGCCGGGTGAGATGTCGTAGGTCTCGGAAAACATCGAAATGATGGACGCGGTGGGCAGTGCCGTAACGGCTGTTGAAAACATGATGATATCGTGCGAAAACCCGAGCAGTCTGCAGATCACGAATACCAAAGCGGGGATCAGGATCAGCTTGAGCAGTGAGAAAAGATAGATCTTGCCCGAGCAGAACAGTTGCTTTGGGGATCTTGTTGCAAGCAGCGCACCCGTGATCAGTACCGAGATGGGCAGGCACAAAGCAGCAAGCTTTGCAAACAGCATCAGAAATGCGTCGTCAATCACCGTGCCGATCAAAGGATTGTTAAGCGCGGGATTGCGCAAAAGATACAGCACCACGCCAATTGCGCAGGGAATCGAGCCAAAGTTAATCAGTGCTTTCTTGGGCGTCATGCGAATGTCGTCTCTCTTTCGACCGAGGATCATCAGACCCCAGATATACATGAAGATGTTAAAGCTGATCAGATAGAACGCGCCGTAAAATTTGCCGATGTCACCGAACAAGGCCCCCAAAATGGGCAGGCCGATAAAGCCGCAGTTGGTGAAAATGAGCGAGAACTCGGTGATCTTGCGCTCGTTAAGATCCTTATAGGGCATGCAAAGCGGGAAGGCCAGCAGTGCCATGAGAAAATGCAAAAAGAATCCGATGCCCAGGATCAGCAGTCCTTTTTTGAGATTTTCGGTAGTGTACTGTACGTTGACAAGCGCGTCAATGATCATCATGGGTTGTCCGACCTTGATGATCAGTGTGGAAAGCCTTTTGGAGGCTGCCTCGTCGATCCAGCCGATCTTGCGGCAGAAAAAGCCGACCACCATCATCAGA
>JAFQUG010000262.1 GCA_017408625.1 Clostridia bacterium
CAAACTCGGTAATGTCAAACAGGTCGTTGGTGATACGCGACATCAGCGTACCGATCTTGGTGTTGTCAAAGTAAGAAAAGCTGAGCTTTTGCAGGTGTCCGAACAGGTCGCGACGCATGTCGGTCTCCATCTTGGCACCCACGATGTGCCCGCGATTGGCCATGAAATAATAGGCCAGCGTGTCGATCAGACGCATCAGCAGATATACGCCGCCAAAGGTCAGGATCAGCGTCACAGTCAGCGTTTCAGGCTCGGATTCAGCTCTGCCCGTGATATTGCGCACGATCAGGGGGAGCGCAAGCTCGCACACGGTGGTCAGCGCAGCACAAAAGAGGTCAAAGACCAGATCCTTGGTATAGGGCTTATAATAGGGAAGAAAACGCTTCAAGGGATGCGTTTTCCCGGTTTTATTTTTGGCCATTTCGAAACTCCTTTTATGGGGAAAGGGCTGTTGCATGGCAACAGCCCATATTCTAACTTTTACGCTCTGAGAGCAATCCCCAGCTTGAACTTCAGATCATTGATGATCTTCTTGGAAATCTTGTCAGCTTCTTCCACGGTCAGGGTTCTGTCTGCGGCGCGAAGCGTGACGCGGAATGCAACGCTCTTTTTGCCTGCACCCAGCTTTTCGCCGCGGTAAATATCGAACAGCTCAACGTTTTCAACCAACGCGCCGCCTGCCTTGGCGATTACGCTCATGATCTTGCCAACCTCAAGCTCTTCCTCGCAAACGAACGCGTAGTCACGGGTAGCAGCGGGGAACTTGGGCAGAGGCTTGTAGTCGGGCTCGGTGTTGGAAACCTCGAACAGTGCGTCAAAGTCGATCTCCGCGCAAAGCACGGGAATATTCATGCCGTAGTTGTCAGCCACAACGGGGTGAATCTGACCGAATACGCCCAGATACTTGCCGTCGGCAGTGGTCACGGTAGCACATCTGCCGGGGTGGTAGGAGGGATTTTCGGTGCAAGCGGTGTAAACGGGAGCCTTGACGCCTGCCATCTTGAGCAGGTTTTCCACAGCACCCTTCATGCAGTAGAAGTCAGCGTCGCCATACATACCAATGGTGACAACCGTCTTTTCCTCGGGAAGCAGTGCGGGATCTGCGTCGGGCAGATAAATGGTCGCCATTTCAAACAGACGTACGTTTTGGTTGGAGAAGTTGTTGTTTCTCTGCAGCACTTCCATCAGCGAGGGCAGCGCGGTGGTACGCATGACGCTGGTATCCTCGCCAAGCGGGTTGGAGATGACGACCGAGGTGCGCAGCGCACTGTCAGCGGGCAGAGCGATCGCGTCGTAATACTTGGGACTGATGAACGAGAAGGTCTGGATCTGCGAGATGCCCATGCCGTACATCAGCTGCTCGGTAGCCACAAACAGCTTTTGCTTGGGGGTGCGCATGCCCTGTGTAGTTTCAGCCTTGATGCAGGAGGAGGGGATCTTGTCATAACCCCAGATACGAACGATCTCTTCTGCGATATCCTGCATGCAGCCAAGGTCGGAGCGGAAGGAGGGCACGTAGATTTTGCCATCCTCTACGCGGCATTCCAGGGTTGCCAGAATGTCGATCATGGTCTGCTCGTCGATCTCGGTGCCAAGGAACTTGTTATACTTGTCGGGCGTGAAGGGCAGAACGGTTTGCTCCTTCTTGCCGGGATAAACGTCGATCAGGCCGTCTACTACGTCACCTGCGCCCAGCATTTCAACCAGCTGGCAAGCGCGCATCAGACCGGACAGGCAGTTTTCGGGGTCAAGACCCTTTTCAAAGCGTGCGGAGGACTCGGTTCTCATGCCGTTCTTCTTTGCGGTTACGCGGGTGTCGGGACCTGAGAAGCAAGCAGACTCAAATACGACGGTCACGGTGTCGTTCTCAATTTCGCTGTTCAGACCACCCATAACGCCTGCCAGAGCGCAAGCCTTGTTCTGGTCTGCGATAACCAGCATGGAGGAGTCAAGCGTATGGCTGATGTTGTCAAGGGATACAAATACCTCACCGTCAGCGGCACGGCGTACGTTGATCGCCTTGCCCTCGATCTGCTTGTAATCAAAGGCGTGCATGGGCTGACCATACTCGAGCATGACGTAGTTGGTAATGTCAACGATGTTGTTGATGGGGCGCACACCTGCAGCGCGCAGACGCATACGCATCCAGTCGGGGGAGGGAGCGATCTTGACATTCTTGACTACCTTTGCGGCATAGCGGTAGCACAGATCGGGCGCGCTGATGCCAACCGAGATGTAGTTGTCGATTGAGTCACCGTCACCGGCACCCTTGACTGCAACGGGAGGGATGTGCCATTCCAGATCCATGGAAGCAGCAGTCTCGCGTGCAAGACCAATGACGGACAGACAGTCGGGGCGGTTGGAGGTGATCTCAAACTCGACCACGGTGTCGCGGATCAAAAGGCAATCGCACACGTCCTGACCGAGGTGCTGACCGTAGCAGTCGTCCAGAATCCAGATGCCGTTTTCTTCCTTACCGGGGCAGTCGTGAGAGGTAAGCCCCAGCTCACCAAACGAGCAAAGCATACCGTTGGAGTCCACGCCGCGCAGCTTGCCTGCCTTGATCTGCTTGCCCTCGGGAAGGTTTGCGGGAGCAACTGCCGCGGGAACGATTGCGCCAACGAACACGTTCTGCGCACCGGTGACGATCTGAATGGGAGCTTCCGCACCCACGTCGATCTGACAGATCCAAAGGTGATCGGAGTCGGGGTGACGCTCCATGGCGACCACCTTACCGATCTTGACGTTGGTAACGTCGCCTGCCAGTACCTCATAGCCCTCAACCTTGGAGCCGGTGTCGGTCATGCGGTCGCAGTACTTCTTGGTGTCAGTGATCTTGTCTGTATCAATATAATCGTGAAGCCAGTTGAATGAAAGATTCATATTTCGCTATCTCCTTTCTCAGAACTGCTCAAGGAAACGCACGTCGTTCTCATAGAACAGACGAATGTCGTCTACGTGATATTTGAGCATGGCGATACGCTCGATACCCATACCGAACGCGAAGCCGCTGTATTCCTCGGGGTCAATGCCGCACATGGAAAGCACGTTGGGGTGCACCATGCCCGCGCCCAGAATTTCGATCCAGCCCTCGCCCTTGCAAAGTCTGCAGCCCTTGCCGCCGCAAGCAAAGCAGGAAACGTCTACCTCTGCGCTGGGCTCGGTGAAGGGGAAGTGGTGAGGACGGAAACGGCAGCGGGTCTCCTCGCCAAACTGTGCCTTTGCAAAGGTCTCCAGCATGCCCTTGAGGTCACCCATGGTAATGCCCTTGTCAACCACAAGGCCTTCCATCTGGTGGAACAGGGGAGAGTGCGTTGCGTCCATCGCGTCAGAGCGGTAAACGCGGCCGGGGGAGATGATGCGGATGGGAGGCTTTTGCACTTCCATGGTTCTCGCCTGAACGGGAGAGGTCTGTGAGCGCAGCAGAATGTTCTCTGTGATATAGAAGGTGTCCTGCGTATCTCTTGCAGGGTGGTTTTCCGGAATGTTGAGCTTCTGGAAGTTATAAAGGTCGTACTCTACCTCAGGGCCTTCTGCAATCGAGAAGCCCATACCGATAAAGATCTCTTCCATATCTCTCTGTACGCGGGTCAGGGGATGTACGTGACCGACGCGCATGGTCTTGCCGGGCATGGTCACGTCCAGCTTTTCAGCCTTGAGCTGCTCAGCCAGCGCACCTGCCTTGAGAGCCTCTGCCTTTTCTGCAATAGCGGCCTCGATGTCGGCACGCACCTGGTTTGCCAACTGACCGATCACGGGTCTTTCCTCAGCAGTCAGCTTGCCCATACCGCGCAAAACGGCGGTCAGCTCACCCTTTTTGCCAAGGTACTGGATTCTGATCTGCTCAAGATCTTCGCCGGCAGCGATCTTTTCAAGAGCCGTCGTGCGAATTTGATTCAGCATTTCTTTCATGATGAATTCCTTCCTTTTATTGTTCAAAAAATTATTTGTAAAAATACAAAAACCGCCCCACAGACATGGGACGGCAAAATTACCGCGGTACCACCCAATTAAAGGCGAGTTGCACGTAGTGCACAAAGCCAACACTCTACCGACCGATAACGGTGTCTGCCGTGTCCCGCTACCGTCTCGGCTCACAGGACCTGCTCCGAAGGGAAATGCAACACACGCCACGCAAGGTCGCTTCCAGCCGCGTCGACCCTCTCTGTGTACGCGCTCTCGTGTGCGCTGACTTCATCATCGCATTTACCGCTATATTATATCATATATCTTTCTCATTTGCAAGAGCTTTTTCGAATATTTTCGAATTTTTGTTGAATCAGATGAAAAGTTTGGGTCGAGCCTTTTCAAAGGCTCGCGGGGTCTTGGGGCAGCGCCCC
>JAFQUG010000263.1 GCA_017408625.1 Clostridia bacterium
CATCCCATAGGGCAACAGAACCCTTGCTCCCTTCGGGGAGGTGTCGCGAAGCGACGGAGGGGATAAAACTATTGAATGTCATATCTTTAACATCTTTAATAGCGAAAAGCAGAAGCCTTACGACTTCTGCTTTATCTAAATACCGCTAATTTTGCACGTCCATGGGGCTGACGTTTTTTCTTTACTCCTTCACGACCTTGACTTCGCCCTTCGCCTCGGCGATATCGTAAATGATCTCGCCCACAGCGGGCACGGTAATTTTGCCGGACAGCGGGTTCTTGATACTGATGACAGGTGTGGTCACGCTCGCCTCTACCTCGCTTCGCTCAAACGCCAGGTCGCATTCGTACATCTCGCAGTTGATCAGCTTCAGCCCCTCACAATAGCAAAGCGGCTGCGTGCCGATGATGGTGCAATTCTCGAACGTTACGTTCTTGCAATACCACGCAAGATACTCGCCCTTGACGCGGCAATTGCGCACCACTACGTTTTCCGCGTGCCAAAGTGCGTCCTTGGTGTCAAGATCGCAGCCCTCAAAGGTCACATTCTTGACGTACTGGAAGGAATACTTGCCCTTGAAGGTCATATTCTCAAAGCGCACATCCTCCCCGCGCAGCATAAAGTACTCGCCCTCGGCCGTGACGTTTTTCATATCCACATCCGCACTCATCCAGCCAAATTCGGCAGAGCGGATGGAGCAATCGCGCAATCTGACCGTGCGGCACTCGCGCAGTGCCTTGATGCCGTGCAGCTCTGTATTGGTGACGGCAATGTGATCCGAATACCAAAGCGCGGCGCGGCAGGTCTCGGACAGGTGACATTGATCAATTTTCAGGCCGTGCACGTGCCAGAAGGGATAGCGCAGATCAAGCTCACACTCCTGCACCTTGACGTCCTTACACTCCTTGAACGCGCTCTCGCCGTCCGCAGGGCCTGCAAAGCGGCAGTGATGCACAAAAATATCTTCCTCGCCGTAAAAGGCTCTTTCTTGGTCGTAATTCTGATTAAAAAATTCTTTCATGGATTCTTATTTCACAAAATGCCACACCTGCATTTCGCTCTCGCCGCGGTTGGCAAAGGCGTAATACGGGATCAGAATGGCATCTACCTTCTCCTTGTTCTGTGTTTTTTGGCGATACAGCGGTGCATTGGGCTCGCGCACCGTACGCCATGCGCGCACACTCAGCTGCGGCACACCCAGCACCGCGTGCTTTCCGTACTTGAATCCGGCGCGGCTGTCCAAGGTAATATCGCGCAATAACTCTCCGTTGTCCGCGCCCTCCATGCAATACAGCACGGGACCGCGCATCACGGCATATCTGCCCGCGTCAAAGACCACCTCAGGTCTTGTCTCGATAAAGACCGGCTTCATGGTAAAATCAAGGCCTATCTCCTCGCCGTCGTGCAGATCAAAATAGGCGTACCCCTTCTCGGTCTTTCCCTTATATCCGTCAAACCAGCCGGGAATGCGCACGGCCACGCGCGCGTCGCCGCCCGACAGCTTGATCTTAATCTTGCCGTTTTCGGGATAACGCGTCACCTGCTCCAGCACCAGCATCTTACCCTCGCGCTCGATGGTGGTCACACTCTGCATGAACTGATGCACGTAGATAACCTCTCCGTCGTCCGAATACAACAGATTGGCAATGGACGGAATGAATCTGACGATATTGGGCGGGCAGCAGGAGCATGCAAATACCTCGCTGCGCTGCATGGGCGGCAGATTGACGCTGCGATGGCGCACGCTGACGTCACGCTTGTGCATGCGCGGCATGACCTCCAGCGGATTCTGATAGAAAAAGCTCTTGCCGTCCAAGGAAAGCGAGGACATAAAGCCGTTGTATATCACGCGCTCGACTACGTCCGCATACTTGGAATCCGCGCCGAAGCGCAGCATTCTGTTGGCAAACAGCGCAAGAGCCAGGGCTGCGCAGGACTCGGTATACGAGATCAGATTGGGCAGATCGTAATCCACCGTAAATGCCTCGCCCGCACCGCTCGAGCCGATACCTCCTGTAATGTACATACGCTTGTTTGCCACGTTATCAAAAATCGCCTCGCAGGCTGCCTGCAGCTCCCCATCGCCCGTGTGGTACGCCACGTCAGCCATGCCGCAATACAGATACATGGCGCGCACGGCATGTCCCTCGGCAGTCCTCTGCTCACGCACGGGCGCATGGCTTTGCGAATACGACGCATCCATCCAATCGGGCATCATTTCGCGACTCACCCCACGCTCGTCCACAAAATGCTTGGCAAGGTTCAGATACCGCACCTCGCCCGTGCATTCATACAGGCGCACCAACGCCAGCTCGATCTCCTCGTGGCCGGGGGTCTTGAAGGGTACGTCGTCATCCATGACGAATCTTTTTTCTATGTAGTCCGCATAGCGGCACATGCAATCGAGGAATTTGCGCTTGCCGGTTGCATTGTAATACGCCACCGCTGCCTCCATCAGGTGTCCTGCGCAGTAAAGCTCGTGCCAATCGCGGTTGGCAAAACGGTTTTCGGGCTGGACCACGGTAAAGAAAATATTGAAATATCCGTCCTCGCACTGGTTTTTCCCGATCAGGTCAACGATGTCGTCGATTTTTTTCTCAAGGCGCGCATCGGGTCTTTGCGCGATCTGATATGCCGCACCCTCCATCCATTTCGCCACGTCGCTGTCCCAGAAAAAGTGGGGCTTGTTTGGCGCATCAGGCTTCCAATCAAAGCGAAAGGCGTCAATTCTGCCCGTTTCCGCAAAGCGATCGTACACCGCTTTCGTGGTCACGCGTCTGACAAGGGATTGCTTTTGCTTCCAAAATCCGCCCGTGATACGGGTTTGCGAAAAATCAACCGTTCTGTGCATGTGCATTCTCCTTTGCTTTTTGAATTTTTTCTTCGGTCTGCTCGGACAGATACGCGCGCAGCTCCCTTGTATAAGGCGACCACGCGGCATTTTCCTCGCCGTAAATCACGTTCAGCGAAAATTCCAATGGGATCCAGGTATCCAGCGATGCCTCGTTATGAGACATGACCGCCTCCATGTTGTCAAGTGCCTTGTAAAGCTTGGCCTCGGGCGTTTCCTTAGCCTCCATTTCTTTGTAAAGTGCGCGGAATTCGGTCTCGTAGGGCTCGGGCAGCATGGCAAAGATCTGCTCCCAAGCCTCTGCCTCGGTCAACTCGTTCTGCTCGGTCTTGTAAAACGAGGGCACATCACCCGTCAAGGCCTCGCCAAGGTCGTGGATCAGGCACATGCGGATCAATTTGTCATGGTCCAGCTCGGGATACTCGTCCGCACACAGCATGGCAAGCACAGAAAGCCGCCAGGAATGCTCTGCAACCGACTCTCTTCTTCCCGACGACGTCCAGGAATGGCGCGTATTGCACTTGAGCTTTTCGATCACGCCCATAAATTCGATCAGCTGCTGCGGTTTCATCCATTCTCCTCCGAATCCCGATTTGTTCTTGACTTTTTACCACCTTTTATTATATAATAAAAGAGACGATAAGTCAACAAAAAAAGATCTTTTGGAGGATATATGTATCCCTTACTTTTAAAGCCTGCCGTCAAGGACTATCTGTGGGGCGGACAGAAACTCAAAACGCTTTACAAAATTGAAACAGATCTGGAGATCGCCGCCGAAGCCTGGGTGCTCTCCTGCCACAAAAACGGCCCGAGCACCGTGCAAAACGGCGAATTTGCCGGCAAAACCCTCTCCGAAGCACTCTCCGCGTGGGGGCAGGGTGCACCCGAGATTCTTGTGAAGTTGATCGATGCGCGCGATAAACTCTCGCTGCAGGTGCATCCCGACGATGCCTATGCCGAAGTACACCACCACAGCCGCGGCAAGACCGAGATGTGGTACGTGCTGGACGCTGATCCCGGTGCTGCGCTGATCTGCGGCTTTGACCGCACCATCACCACCGAGGAATTTGCCGCGCAGATCGAAGCGGGCACGCCCGAAAGCGTCGTTTCCTTTGTACCCGTACATCCCGGCGACGTCTTTTTCATTCCGCCCGGAACCGTACACGCCATTGGCGCGGGCATCTTACTTGCCGAGGTGCAGCAGAATTCGGATATCACCTACCGCGTTTGGGACTGGGGACGCGTGGGTGCGGACGGAAGGCCCAGAGAGCTGCACGTCAAGCAGGCTCTGGCCGTTTCCAAGACCCGGCCTTATACCGTGGAGCAGAGCGCGAACAGCGCGCAAGAGATCAAGGGCGGCAGCATTCGCACCTTGGCCGAGTGCGAGTACTTCTCTACATATGCGCTCACGCTTGACGGCACTGCAAGCGTCAGCATCCCCGCCGATATCCGCGGCATTCTCTGCACGGGCGGTAACGCAACGATCTGCGCAAAGGACTGCGAGGACGTCTCCCTGTCCCCCGTCGCATGCGTTTATCTGCCCGAGGGCGTGGACGCCCAAATTGGCGGCAAGGCAGACGTTTTGTGGATTAAGTGAATAAAAAAACGTCAGCCCATGGGGCTGCAGAATTAGCGGAGATAAATGAAATAAGCCATCACATACGTGGTGGCTTTTTCATGTTCTGCTCTTGGTAAAAGAGCGTCCGTATGGGAACCCCTACCACCGCAACCGCGTCACTTGTTTCCCTCGTGCCTCGGTCAACTGCGCTCCGCTGCGGTCCCCCTCCCGCAGCGGGGA
>JAFQUG010000264.1 GCA_017408625.1 Clostridia bacterium
CCGCCATTTTGCCGGTTTCGGCATCCCACCACTTATTGAGCATGGCGGTCTTGATTTTGTCTGCCAATTCTTCGTACTCGGCTTGCTTATCTGCGTTGCCCAGCACCTTTGCCATGCGGGCAAGTGCTGTGCAGTTATAGTACGAAAATCCCGTGGACATAAAGCGTCCGTCTGTCACGGCGCTGTTTGCGTCCTCAAACGAGCGGCAAGCGTACGCAGGGCCCGCCCAGTCGCCATAATATGTATAGTTGACGATATAGTCGTCGCTGCGCGAAAGCAAGGACTTCTCCCACGCCTCAAACCAAGGATAAGCCTTTTCTATCAGCTCGATATTGTCGTAGAACAGGTGCGTCTGCTCCCCTGCCACCAGGAAGGACGAGCAAACCGGGTCTGCGGGATACTGCCCGAACAGGAAGGGGGCGCAGCAGGTAAACGCACCGTCCTCGCGCTGCTCTGCGTGAATATCTCCGATGACCTTGGGGAAAATGCGGCCGATATCGAAATTGTATGGCGTGGCGGTAAAGCGCACGGTGGCGTCGTTCATCCAACCCATGCGCTCGTCGCGCTGCGGGCAGTCAGTCAGGATCGAATGGATATTGGATTTCTCGGTCTGCACGGCATTCCTGTGCAGCTTGGAAACCAATGCCGAGCCGCAGACAAAATCGCTTTCGTTGGCAATATCGGTATACAGCGCAATGGCAATCACGCTGTTCTTGTCCGGGCAAGGATAGCCGTCCAGCTCAATATAGCGGAAGCCGTGATAGGTGAACTTGGGCTGCCATGCGCGCAGATCTCTGTCATCCCCCGATGCAATATAGGTATCGGTCTGTGCCGCATCACGCAGAGGCTTATTATAAAGCCCGCCGTCCTCGTCCAGCATCTCACCCATGCGCATGGTAACTCTGTGCCCTTCCTGCATGCCTTCAGGCAACACGATATGCGGGACACCCGCAATGTTCTGCCCGAAATCCAGAATGTACTTGCCGTTACCCAAGGCGTAGATCGTGTCAGCATAGTACCACTCCTGCTCGCAGACCGGCTCCACCGTCATGGGCACAAGCTTTTCGGTGGGCGAAGGAGTGACCAGCGCTTGCACAAAATTCTTGCCGCCAAACGGCATCATCCACGCACTATCGCGCAAGCGCGCGTCAAAGGTTTCACCGTCAAAAATGCTGACGTCGGTAATGGCATCATGACCGCAAAGCCAGCTGTCGTCGGTCACGATCGTCTGTGTACTGCCGTCCGCAAATCTCAGCACCAGCTTGGCGATCAGCGCGGTATCCCCGAAAAATTCCACGGGTCTGCCCGCAAATACGATGTCGAAAATTGATGTGTTGTTATATCTCCAACCGTCCGCGACCTCTACGGCAAGGGCGTTTGAACCGGCTTTCAGATGATGGGCAAAATCGGTTACAACTGCATATTGCACCTGCTTTTTATAGTTGGTGTGTGCGGGATCAAGACGAGCATCGTCGATCCGTTCGCCATTCACCATCACCTCATGATAGCCAATGCCCGCGACGTATAAGCAGGCATCCACGGGCTGCTCGGCAAGCTCGAAATCCTTGCGGAAGCAGGTAGGCACGCGCTTTTTGACAGAAGGATGCGTGATCCAGGAAGCACAGGACATATCGGTCAAGCCGTTGACAAAATGATCCGACTTTCCCTTACTCTCGTTGCCGTAAACATCGCGTACAAACACCTCTACCCCCAGAATCTGTCCTTCGGGAAGAGGCTTGCCGCCATAGACCAAGCGTTGCTCCTGCTGCTGGCGCCACTCGCTATCCCAGTACAGAGTCTGCTCGCTTGTGTACACACATACACGGCAGGCACTTTGACTGTTATTCGGCAGATCGGAAATCACGGACCATGAAAAAGCAGGTTGCATTTGATCCGTGACCGAAATGCGGTTATGGACGTAAGCATAACGGTACAGCTTGCCGCCGTCCATATATATCTGATTAACTTTGATGTTTTCCATATTATCCACGTTTACTCTGTACGTTTGCTTCGTATGCTTTGAGCTGATCGATCCACTCAGTCCCTACGGGTACGCCGCGGGTGTAGCACAAATAATCCCAAACCGCATTGCTCGGCAGATTGCGGAATTCGTCAAGCAGCGCAAGACGCGCGGTCAGGTCTCCGTCGATCTCTGCCTTTTGCAAGAGCGGATACGGCTCAATCAGCGCGTCAAGCAGCGCCTTGCCCGCTGCGCGCAGGCCGATCGCCCAGGCTGCCACGCGGTTGACGGTGGCATCAAAATAATCAAGTCCCATAAAGAGCTTGCCCGAGTCGTACAAATGTCCGCGCACGACCTGCTGCATGATGGCACTCAGATCGTCGCCCTGCAGCAGCACGTGATCGCTGTCCCAGCGCACGCCGCGGCTGATGTGCAGAAGCAGCGTATCAATGTAAGGATATACGGACGAAATTTTGTCTACGATAGATTCGGTGGGATGATAATGCCCCGTATCCATGCAAACACCGATGCCGTGCGTTGCGGCATACGCGATATAGAACTCATGCGAGCCAACCGTGAAGCACTCGGTCCCAATGCCGAACAGCTTGCCCTCCAGCACGTCACGCACGTTTGCCTTATCGTAATTCACCGAAAGGATCTCGTCCAGCGAGTCGGCAAGACGCGCACGGTATGCAAAGAA
>JAFQUG010000265.1 GCA_017408625.1 Clostridia bacterium
TTATGTCGTACCGACACGAATATTGAAATTTTACCGTTAGGGTGCAATTTGTTCCAAAAATTCGGCAATAATGCAAGCAGAAAACAATTTTTGGGGAGGACGACATGCTCAAGGGTGCGCAAAGAAAAATGTACGTAGTCAAAATGGAGGAGGATTCCTTGTTTGAACAGGTCTATTTCGTGCTCAAGCGCGATCCCGCCGTGGTGCAAGGGAAGGATATGGTCAGCGAGGCAACCAGGATCATCAGACAAAGCACGGGGCAGCAAAGCCTTCCCGTCGCGCAGAAAAAGCTGTCGTGGCAGACAGTGGCAGGTTTTGCGGTCGGATTTTTGACGGGCGGTGGGATCGCTGTCGCCATTTGCCTTATTTTGTGAGCTTTTTCATCATGTTTTGTAACCTTTTTTGCCCCTGTTGACAATCGGGGGAGGATATGTTATAATAAATGTCACTGATGTGACCGTTTAGAAATGAATTTCATTTCACAAATACAAATTGAATTGGGAGCTCTGATGACCGAAACGGGGGCCGTGATACCGTTTGGGCAAGGGGCTCGGCTTTTGTGCGCAAACAGATAAGAGAAAGGAGATCCGCGCGCACACGGAGAAACGTATGGCAAAGCAAACAAACAGAAATGCCGGTGGAGCTGCAAGCAAGCAGTCTGCCAGAAAAAAGAGCGAGAACAAGAGCGTCAGCGAAAAGATCATCAACGAAGCACTTGAGGAGATCTACGCAAGCGTCGCAGCAGAGCAGAAAAAGACGTCCGTTCAAAAGCCCGTCAAGCAAAAAAAGGCTGCGCAGCCTGCGCAGGACGCTTTGGCCGAGGCTGTCAAGCCCACCCCGAAAAAGGAACCGAAGCAGAAGGAGAAATCCCTTGCCAAGGAAAAATCTCCCGCCAAAACGGAAAAGGCTGCAAAAAAGCAGCCTGAACAAAAGACCGATCCCGTACCTGCACCCGCAGAGAATAAGGTGTCTGAGCGTAAAACGCACGTACGTACGGGCAAGCGCAAGGCAGAGACGGTAGCAAGAGCAGCGACAGTGACTGCTTCCAAGACCTCTGTGACGGTAGCAAAAAATCCGGACGCCAAGCTGCGTGTCATCCCTCTGGGCGGCCTTTTGGAGGTCGGCAAAAATATGACGCTGTTCGAGTGTGACGGTGAGATCCTGATCGTGGACTGCGGCATCGGATTCCCGGACGAGGATATGCCGGGCATCGACTTAGTTATCCCGGATATGACGTATCTGGAGAGCAATAAGGAAAAGATCAAGGGTGTTGTGCTGACGCACGGACACGAGGACCATGTTGGCGCCGTCCCGTATTTCCTTCGCAATTTCAACGTGCCCGTGTACGGTACCAAGCTGACGCTGGGCATTCTCAAAAACAAGCTTGAGGAATTCAAGCTGCCTTGGAAGGCCGATCTGCGCTGCGTGCAGGCAGGAGATACCGTAGGTCTTGGCAAGAGCTTTTCGGTGGAATTCATCCGCGTCAACCATTCGATCGCGGATGCCTGCGCACTGGCCATCCGAACCCCTGTGGGCCTGGTGGTACACTCGGGTGACTTCAAGCTGGATCTGACGCCCATTGAGGGCGAGGTCATGAACCTGACCCGCCTTGGCGAGCTTGGCAAGGAGGGCGTCCTGCTGCTTTTGTGTGAGTCCACCAATGCGGAAAGACCCGGATATACCCCTTCCGAGAAAAAGGTGGGCGAGTCGCTGGAGTATATTTTCTCTGTCAACCAGAATAAGAGAATCGTCATCGCCACCTTCTCGTCCAACGTGCATCGCGTGCAGCAGATCATCGATACAAGCGTCCGCCACGGCAGACGCGTGGCCATCACGGGACGCAGCATGCTCAATATTGTCAGCGCGGCAAGAGAATTGGGCTATATGAGCGTACCGGACGGCGTGATCGTGGATCTGGCAGATATCAAGAGATATAAGCCCGAGGAGCTGACGCTGGTCACCACGGGCAGCCAGGGCGAGCCTATGTCGGCTTTGTACCGTATGGCGTTCGGTGAGCACAATCAGGTCACGCTGGGGCCGCAGGATCTTGTGGTTTTGTCCGCAAGTGCGATACCCGGTAATGAAAGCCTGATCAACCGTATTGTCAACGAGATTTCCAAGATGGGTGTTAAGGTGCTGCATGATTCGGTAGTCGAGGTACACGTTTCCGGACATGCATGTCAGGAGGAGATCAAGCTGATGCAGGCACTGACCAAGCCTACCTATTATATGCCTGTTCACGGTGAATACAAGCACCTGGCTGCCAATGGAGAGCTGGCGCGCAGCATGGGCATGCCTGCCGATCATATCTTTATTTCGGATATCGGTAAGGTGCTGGAGCTGAGCGCGAACGGTGCGAAATTTGCCGAGACCGTGCCTTCGGGGAAGGTGCTGGTGGATGGCTCGGGTGTGGGTGACGTAGGCAATATCGTGCTGCGTGACCAAAAACATCTGTCGCAGGACGGCTTGATCGTGGTCGTGGCTACGGTGGATAGGCATTCGCGCTACGTGCTGTCGGGGCCCGATATCGTTTCGCGTGGCTTTGTGTACGTGCGTGAATCGGAGGATCTGATGGAGGAGATGCGCATGATCGCAGCGGAGGCTATGGATAAGAGCCTTTCCGGCAGAGATGCGGATTTCTATACCGTCAAGAACCGCGTCAAGGATGATCTTGGCAAATTTATTTTTGCCAAAACCAAGCGCAGACCCATGATCCTGCCTGTGATCATGCACGTTTAAGAGATCTTTTGAAAAAAAGAACGAAAAAAACAGAAAAATTAAGTATTTGTTTACAAATCGATTATATTTGCATACTATAAATGCGCTATAATATTGCGTGACTGTTTGGATGGGGACAGTATGCCCGTTTTACGGAGCTTGTCCCTACCTGTAACATAATCAAAAAATACAACATAGAGGTGAACCCTGACATGGGAAAAGGAAACAGAAGCAGAATTGAGAGAGCCATGACCGATACCAATAACGGTAGCTACGAGGTCAAGGCTAAGAAGAACAAGGTATCCGGTGCGGGTATTTTTGTCACGATCTCGGCGATCCTCGTCGTTATCGCACTGCTGATGGGATGCATCAGCATGATCAACCAGGGTGGTTGGTTTGCACGTTCTCAAACGGTTGTCAAGACCGAGAACTATAAGGTAACCGGTACTATGATGAACTATTTCTTTATGAGCCAGTTCAACAACTATTATTCTATGTACCAGTCTTACCTTGGAAGCAATGCTACAAGAGAGCAGATTCTCAGCATCATGGGAATTGATGCAAGCAAGTCCTTCAAGGATCAGTACATGAAGAGTGGCGCAGAGGGCGCAGAGCAGGTTACCGTCTTCGATTTCTACATGGGTCTGACCGAGGAATACGTAACCCGTTTGCTGACCTACTGCGAGTATGCTCCCAATCTGAATATCGAGCTGACTCCCGAGGATCTGGAAGAGATCGATCATTCCATCGAGCACATGAAGGAAAGCTACGAGAGCACCAAGGATCTGTATGAGCAGTTCGGCATGTCTTTCTACAAGAACTTCTCCGCATACCTGGCAGCATCCTACGGTGAAGGCATCAATGAAAACGACCTGCGCGAGTGCATGAAGCTGACCACGCTTGCAGGCAAGGTCGAAGAGAGACTGAGCGACGATTTCAAGATTGCGCTCCGCGGCGAGAAGGATTACGCTTCGATCGAGCAGTACGTCAAGGATAACCCTGCATCCTTCCTGATGGCTGACTACTATTCGTACAGCTTCAGCGTAAGCAACAAGGGCATGACCGATGCGGATTTTGAGGCAGAGAAGGCTGAGATTCTGGAAAAGGCTAAGGCTCTGGCCGGCGTTGAGGACAAGGATGCTTACAAGGCAGCAGTGCTTGAGCTGATCAAGGAATCTGAGCTCAAGACTTACCGTGACAAGAACTGGTCTACGATCCTGAAGGAAAACGATAACGATGAGGAAAAGGCTGAGGAAGCACTGCTCAAGCAGTTTGAGGAGAAGGCATGGACCGAGGCTATTCAGGATCAGAAGTTCAACAATACGCTCAAGGAAAAGTATAAGTACCCCTCCACTCACACCGATCTGAGCAAGTGGGTATTCGGCTTTGATGCAGGTGAGCACACCGAGGATTGCGAGCATGAGGGCGAGCATGAGAAGGATCAGGATCCCGCAAAGAAGGGTGACATTACCTATATCGAATCCACCTCCGAAAGAGAAGAGACCGTAAAGAAGGAGACCACCGGCACCACTTCTGCAGAGACCACCGGTACTGCTGAGGAGACCACCACCGATGCTGCTGCTCCTGCTGCAGAGACCACCGCGGAATCCACCACGGAATCCACCACGGAAACCGGAACCTCTGCCGGCACGGGTACCACTTCTACCGAAAAGGTCAAGGTTACCACCTATACCGTAACCGTTTACCTGCTTGAAAAGGAAGCTTACCGTGACGAAACCCAGACCGAGAAGTTCGGCTATGCGCTGTTCACCTCCAAGGAGGACGCTGAAAAGTTCTACGAGGCAATGGTAGCAAAGAAGACCAATAATCTGGATACTCTGATCGAGGTTCTCAACGATCTGCATGAGGAGATCACCGTAAACACCTATAATGCACAGGAAAATTACGTTGTTGATACTCTGAAGGATCAGCAGAAGATCGACACCATGGATGAGTGGCTCAAGAAAGCGAATGAAGGCGATCTTTCTCCCGTGACCGAGGTGACCAAGACCACCGTTTCCACCGATGAGGACGGCAAGTCCAAGGAGACCAAGACCACCTACTATGCAGTCATGGTTTACGAGGGCAAGGGCGACCTGGCTTGGTTCTATAACGCACTCGTCGGTGCTACCTCCGTTGAGATCGAGGATTGGTACGAGGAGAACGGACTGGAGCTGACCTACAACGACAAGGCATACAGATACATCAATCTCTAAATCAATATCACAAAGTGGCATGGATGACTCCGTGCCATTTTGTCCATTCAGCGCATACTATAACCAAGAAGGATTTTTTATTGGAAGGGGAAACGACATGATTATCAATCCCAAGGAAACAACGGTCGCCTACCGCTGCCCGACATGCGGTGCAGGCGTGATGAGTGCTGTGGGCGTATTTGCGCTCAGTGCGGAAATGATCAAGCTCAAATGCACCTGCGGACAGAGCGAGATGAAGATCGTTTATACCAAGGACGATCAGATCAGGCTCAGCGTGCCTTGCATGTTTTGCCCCTCACCGCACAATTTTCTTTTGAATAAGTCGGTCTTTTTCGGTAAGGATCTGTTTTCCTTGCAGTGCCCTTACTCGGATATCAATATCTGTTGCATTGGCGAGACCAATCAGGTCAAGGCCGAGCTTGCACGTACCGAGCTGGAGCTTTTGGATTTGCTGGCAGAGAATGGCATTGAGGATCTGAGCGCTTTGCAGGGGGATGACGAGGAAACGCTGACTGACCCGCAGATCTTTGATATCATTATGTTTGTGATCAACGACCTGGATGCCGAGGGCAAGATCTATTGCAAATGTCCGCCCAAGGCCCCGCTGCCCGACGGTGTGCTGCCCGGGGAAGAGGAGGGCAGATACGAGGCGCAGGTGCTGGACGGAGGCATATTGATCTCCTGCAAGGATTGCGGAGCTTCGCGTGTGATCCCCACCGATTCGTTGCTCGGTGCACATGCATTTCTGAATTGTGACAGCCTGAAGCTTGAATAATGAATCCCCCTTGCGGCCCAAGCCCCAAGGGGGATTTTTATGGGTGTTATCTGCAGCCGCCGCAGCCACCGCAACCGCCGCCGTTGCAGCAGTAGATCAGAATGATGGCCAGGATGATCAGCCAAACCCAGTTATCCTCAAACAGATTGCACAGACAGTTGTTCATAGTAAACCTCCGAGAAAAATAATGAAGCCTTGTGCTTCTCAATATCATTCTATGTCGAAGGCTCGGAAGTGTTCCGACTATTTGTCGGCATATGGCGAAAAAGCGGACAGAGACCGCGGTCTCTGTCCGGTCTCGTTTTTTTAGTTGATCTTGACCGGTACGCCGAGTCTGTCCGACTCAAATGCAGCCTCCATGATCTTCATGACGAACATCATCTGCTCGTGGGTGACGATCTGCTGCTCCTCGCCGTCGATCGCCTTGACGAAGTTGCGGTAGAAGTCGTGCACGTCAGCTGCGGGCTGCGGGATCGACTTTTCGGTGATCGACTGCTCGTCGCGGGGGGCCATGGTCTTGGTCAGACCTGCAGCGGTCTGAATGGGCTTTGCGTCCTTGACCGACCAGTCGTGGCAGTACACGATGCGGCAGGGCTGCAGCCAATCGGGGATGATGGCCGAGCCGTTGTTGCCCGACATATAGAAGCGGGGCATATTGATAAAGTTGGAGGTGCCGACCTCCACGTGGCAGGTCAGGTCGCCCTCGTAGAACATGTCCATCTTAAATCCGTCGTCCACCTCGTCGTTGGTGATGTGGTCGCATCTGCACCAAACGCTCTCAAGCTTGCGGTCGTCCACGATATTGACGATCTGGTCGATCAGGTGCACGCCCCAGTCCAGCATCATGCCGCCGCCGTGCTCCTTCTTTCCTCTCCAGTCACCGGGGATGCCGCGCGAGCCGTGCACGCGGGACTCCATGGAATATACGCGGCCAAGATCGCCGCTGTGGTAAACCTCACGCATGACCAAAAACTCGCCATCCCAGCGGCGGTTCTGGTGTACGGTGAAGCGTCTGTCGTATTTGTTGGATGCATCGATCATCTCCTGCAGATCAGAAGACGAAAGTGTAACGGGCTTTTCCGAAATGACGTGCTTTCCTGCCGCCATAGCTGCGATTGCAAGGGGCTTGTGCATATCGTTGGGAACTGCAATAACCAGGAAGTCCACCTCGGGGTCAGCCAGCACTGCTTCAAAAGAGGGATATGCATAAATGCCCATCTCCTCGGCAGCCTTGTTTCTTTCGGGCTTGATGTCGTAAACACCCTTGAGGTTGACCACGTCGTTGCTTCTCTGGAAGTGGCAATGCCAACCGCCCATACCGCCAAAACCGATTACTACTGCATTTTTCTTAGCCATAATGTTTCTCCTTTGCTACAAGAAAAATATCTGTCTAACTGTATTATAAGACAAAAGATGCACATAAACAAGACATTATTGGGTGTTTGTCGGAAAATAATTGCTGTGTTTTGCTGTGTGCAAATAAATTTTGTGCACTGTGCAAGAAATTTTCAAAATACTCTTGTGAAAAACGCAAAAATCGGGTATAATAAGATGATTATTGATATTTTTGATACATTTGTAATGAGGAAGTATATGGCAAATAACGAGAGAATGCAAAAGATCCGAAATTTCTCCATCATCGCACATATTGACCATGGCAAGAGCACGCTGGCTGACCGACTCCTGGAAGCGACCAGTACCGTCTCCAAAAGAGAGATGGAGGAGCAGCTGCTGGACAATATGGACCTGGAGCGCGAGCGCGGCATTACCATCAAGGCGCGTGCCGTCAAGCTGGAATACGACGCGCCCGATGGGGAACGGTATATTTATAATCTGATCGACACGCCCGGCCACGTGGACTTTAACTATGAGGTCTCGCGCTCACTCAACGCTTGTGAGGGAGCACTGCTGATCGTGGACGCTACGCAGGGCATCGAGGCCCAAACGCTGGCGAATGCGTATCTTGCTGTGGATGCAGGGCTTGAGATCGTGCCCGTCATCAACAAGATCGACCTGCCCAGTGCCAATATCGACCGCTGTGTGGAGGAGATCGAGGATATCATCGGCATTCCCGCCGAGGGGTGTCCCGCGGTTTCTGCAAAGACGGGTCTGAACATCGAGCAGGTGCTCGAAGCGATTGCCGAGCAGATCCCCGCGCCCGAGGGCGACGAAAGCGCACCGCTCAAGGCATTGATCTTTGACTCGTATTACGACAGCTATCTTGGCGTCGTGGTCAATCTGCGTATCAAGGACGGCAGCCTGTCTGCAGGCGATCGCATCCGTATGATGAGCAATGGCAAGGAGTTTGAGGTGGTCGAGGTAGGCACCATGGAGCCCTTCGGCCTTAGAAAATGCGAAAGACTTTCGGCAGGCGAGGTCGGATATCTGACCGCGTCCATCAAGTCGGTGGGAGATACCCGTGTGGGTGATACCGTAACGCTGGCGGACAATCCCGCATCCGAGCCTCTGCCCGGCTTTAAGGCCGCGCAGCCCATGGTATTTGCGGGCATTTATCCTGCGGACGGCGCGAGATATCAGGATCTGCGTGAATCGCTGGAAAAGCTTCGTCTCAACGACGCAGCCCTGGAGTTTGAGCCCGAGACCTCGATTGCGCTGGGCTTTGGCTTCCGCTGCGGATTCCTCGGCCTTTTGCACATGGAGATCATTGAGGAGAGACTGGAAAGAGAATTCAATCTGGATCTGATCACCACCGCGCCCAGCGTTATCTACGAGCTGACGCTCAAGGACGGCAGAAAGGTGCGCATCGACAACCCCTCCAATTATCCCTCTCCCGATGAGATCGCTGAGGCACGCGAGCCCATTGTCAAGGCCAACATCATGACCCCCACCGAGTACGTGGGCAATCTGATGGATTTGTGCCAGGACAGACGCGGCACGTTTATTGATATGAAGTACGTCGATCAGGACAGAGTCGAGCTGCACTACGAGCTGCCGCTCAATGAGATCATTTACGATTTCTTTGATGCGCTCAAGTCGCGCTCACGCGGTTATGCGTCCTTGGACTACGAGCTTGCGGGCTATGTACCAAGCAAGCTCTGCAAGCTGGATTTCCTGCTCAACGGCGAGCAGGTGGACGCGCTTTCCTTTATTGTACACGAGGAAAAGGCATACCCCAGAGCGCGTAAGATCGCGGAGAGACTCAAGGAAAACATCCCGCGTCAGCTGTTCGAGATCCCGATCCAGGCAGCCATTGGCTCCAAGATCATAGCAAGAGAGACGGTCAAGGCGATGCGCAAGGACGTGCTTGCCAAGTGCTACGGCGGTGACATCACCAGAAAGAAGAAGCTCTTGGAAAAGCAGAAGGAAGGCAAAAAGAGAATGCGTCAGCTGGGTTCTGTTCAGATCTCGCCCGAGGCGTTTATGGCCGTACTCAAGCTGGGTGACGACGACTAATATGAAAAAACTGGGAATTTATCTGCATATTCCGTTTTGCGGGAGCAAATGTCACTACTGTGACTTTTGCTCCTTTCCCAACCAATCGGAAAATACCAAGCAAGCCTACTGTGACGCCTTGCGCGCGCAGATGGAGAGATATGCGCCCTTGGCAGCCGATTACGAGGTGGATACGGTATATTTCGGCGGCGGCACGCCCACGGCTCTGCCTGCAAAAATGCTTTGCGCTTTGCTTGATCAGGTCAAGCAGCTGTTTTGTGTGGCAAAGAATGCCGAGATTACAGCCGAGTGCAATCCCGCCACGGCGAACGCGGCGTATTTTTCTGCCATGCGCAAGGCGGGGTTTAACCGCCTGAGCATTGGGGCGCAGAGCATGCACGACCGTGAGCTATGCTTGCTGGGGCGCGCGCACACGGTGGCGGATTTTCGCGCGACTGTGCAGCTTGCACGCGCTGCGGGCTTTGAGAATATCAGTGTGGATCTCATGTACGGCATTCCGGAGCAGACGCGGCAGAGCTTGGCTGAGTCGGTGGGGGCGCTTTGCGAGATTGGTGTGGAGCATATATCCGCATATGGGCTTAAAATTGAAGAGGGGACGCCCTTCTATCAAAAGAGAAATACGCTGAATCTGCCCGATGACGACGAGGTGGCTGCCATGTATGAGGACACGGTGGCGTCTCTCGCCGCGCACGGACTTGCGCGCTATGAAATCAGCAATTTTGCGCGTGCGGGGTATGAATCGCGCCATAATCTGAAATACTGGGAATGTGACGAGTATCTTGGATTTGGCGTGGCGGCGTATTCCTGCTTTGGCGGCAGAAGATTTGGTATATCGCGCGATTTTGGTGCATATCTTGATACAAGGGAAGATTTCGAGGAGAACGAGCCCATCAGCTCGCATGAGCAAATGACCGAGTACGTTATGCTTGGCCTGCGACTGGAAAAGGGCATTGACAAGCGCGCCTTTGCCTCTCGCTTCGGCGTGGAATTTGACTCGGTGTACGGCGCACGGCTTGCACCGTATATCGGGAGCGGCTTTGTGCTGGATAGCGCAGAGTGCTGCCGTTTTACCACGTCGGGCTTCTTGGTTTCCAACACCATTCTTTCCGAGGTACTGGATTTTGCATAAAGGCATTGACAAACGGGGCAAAATAAGGTACAATAATAGCAGAGGACGAAAACGTCCGAACACATTGAAATATGGAATACAAAGAGGTATAAAATGGAAAACGAAAGAGAATTTTTCACGCTGACCGATGAGGACGGCAATGAGATCGAATTTGAGCTGATCGGCACGGTTGACGTGGAGGGTGTTACTTATCATGCAATGATTCCCGCAGACCAGCAGGGTGAGGAGCAGGGCTTTTACGAGTACGTGATCCTCAAGACCGAAGAGGACGAGGATGGCGAGGAGATGCTTGTCACCATCGACGACGATGCTGAGTTTGACAAGATCGCTGACATCTTTGATGACATGTTCTCCGAGGAGATCGATCTGGATCAGTAATTGATCAAAAAATGAATTTCATCCTGCCGTGTGCGTGATGACGCCATGATTGGGACCTACAAGATGATTAAAGGAGCCTGAACCAAAGTGGTTTGCAGACCTCCCGTGCAAGAGTTCGGTTGACTTGTCCCGTGCTTGCTCGGACGCTGGGAGCAGTAAAGCAGCGGTAGAGGGCACCGCCCTGGACGGCAGGGTTCAAAAACGTGGGTCACACGGCTCGGCGGGAGTTGCCCGCTGCTCCATTTGGAGCAGCGGGCAGTTCTATTCGCCTGCGGCGAGTGATATTGCTTACGCAGTGATATTCGGCTACGCCGAGTGGTATTCGCTTCGCGAGTTTGAAAGGCGAATAGAATATCACTGAAGCCACAGGCTTCAATATCACTATTGCGATAGCAATAATATCACTCCGACGAAGTCGGAATATCACTTGACTTACCTTTAGTTTCGTTGTACAATATTGGTAGAGGTGATGATATGTCAAACAGCATTTTAAGAGATAAGGCAAAGGAGTTTGCAAAAAATATTGTTTTTCTTTGCCGCAATATGAAATCCGACCATAAAGAACCTGTCCTGATCAATCAATTATTGCGTTCCGGTACTTCAATTGGAGCCAATATTCATGAGGCACAGTATGCGCAAGGCACGAAGGATTTCGTATCAAAGCTTGAAATTGCGCAAAAGGAATGCTATGAAACCGAATATTGGCTTGAGCTTTTGTTTGAAACCGGTTGTATTGATGAAACTGTTTATAAACCAATTCAAAATGAATGCGGTGCTATACGCAGGATGCTGATATCTTCGCTAAAAACAATCAAAGCAAAACAAGAGTAGAAGCTTGCGAAAAAATCAAGGAGCAATGAGATGATGTCCCAAAAGATTACAACTTTGATATTCGATATGTACGGAGTCATATTAAAAGACAGAACAGGAAATTTTGTTCCTTATACGTATGAACACTTCGATGTATCGGAACATGGACGAATAAA
>JAFQUG010000266.1 GCA_017408625.1 Clostridia bacterium
ATGCTCGCAAACTGCATGCAGACCGCAAAGGGGATCCTGATCCTCAAAATAAATGGTCAGGTCGATATGTGCCGTTTTCCCCGAAAGATTGAGCACGCAAACCGCCTCGTGGCTGACGAATTCGCCCTTGGTTGTGTCGCTCATATATCCGTCGGGGATGATCCAAACGTTCTTTCCGTACATGTGATATTCTCCTTATGTATCAAAGATTGATAGGTTCAGTATATCACACGCCGCCCGCCTTGTCAAGCATTATTTGCCCGAGTCGGAGCAGGAGACCGAGGCCGCGTTGAGACTGTAGTTCATCGAGCCTACCGCAATGCGAGACCACGCGTCCTGCGTGCCGCCGTAGCGGATGGATTTGAGTGATTTGCAGCCGTAGAAGGCCATATCCTCGATCTTTGTCACGCTTGCGGGAATATTGACCGAAGAAGAGCCGGATGCTGCAGGGTAGTGCACAAGCGTCTTGCCATCAGCCGTGTAAAGCACGCCGCCGATATCCTTATAGGCAGAGCTCTGCGCACTGACCGTGACGTAAACAAGGCTTGTGCAGCCTCCGAATGCCAAATGACCGATGTCGGTCACGCTTGCGGGAATCTGTACCACCGTGATCGAGGTGCAGTTATAAAACGCCTGCGAGCCGATGGCGGTGACTCTGTCGCCTGTGGGGCTGGTGGCGGGAATGACTACGCAGATATCTCTGCATGCGCCAAGGCCTGTCAGCGTGCAGGTGCCGTTGCCGTTGGATGTAAAGGTCAGCCCCGTGCTGTCGGTCGAGCTTCCGTTGTTGCCCGTATTACCCGTGTTGCCGGTATTGCCCGT
Source organism: Clostridia bacterium (assembly GCA_017408625.1). The sequence goes on from JAFQUG010000266.1 coordinate 823, forward strand.
GTTACCTGTGTTGCCGGGATTTTGATTGTCGGGCACGTTGACCACGGGCTGCGTTTGCTGCTCGTAGCCGCCTTGGTTGTTGCCCGGATTGTTTTGGTTGTTCTGATTGTTCTGATTGTTCTGATTGATCTGGTTGCCACCCTGATTGTTCGGGTCGTTGTACTGATTGCCCGGATTCTGATCAAAGTTGCCATCAAGCATGTTTGTGGTCTGCTCACTGCCGTCCTCGGGCAACTCATCCTCTTTTTTGTCTTTGCAGGCGGTGGCAGAGAGCAGCATCAGCCCGATCAATCCAAACGCCAGCGTTTTTGTCCATGTGTGTTTCATGAACGTACCTCCTTTTTTGATTTGTGACTTGATTATACCAACCCTTATGCATGATGTCAAAGCAATTCGCACGACGCACTTCGCCCCGCTTTGGGGGACTTTGACCGCATTTGTGCCGCTTTTCCCGCATGCGAGTGCATTCGCGCAAAAAAATCGTGCGACAATTTTCGCCTGAACAATATGATCTGCGGTTGTGTTTTAAGAAAAAATTTGATATAATGAAAAAAACTGTTAGAATTTTGCCTAAATGACGTCTATATGAGTGAAAGGACATTATTGAAAGGGGGAATCGCTATGGATGACCGACAAATCATTACCATGTACTTTGCAAGGAACGAAGCCGCGCTGACCGCGACGCAGCAGAAATACGGCGAGTACGTCATGAGCATTGCACAAAACATTCTGGATAACGTTCAGGACGCACAGGAATGTCTGAACGATACGCTGCTCAAGCTCTGGAATTTGATCCCACCCGAAAATCCTAAGGATCTCAAGGCGTATATTGCCAAGATCGTCAGAAACGATGCACTTGACCGCTACCGCGACCGCACGCGCCAAAAGCGTGGAGGCGGGCAGGTGTCTGTTACCTTGACCGAGGTGGAGGACGTTTTGCAAGGCTCGGATGATCCTATGTCCGAGGCAGACCGTCGCGCACTTGTGTCATTGATCAACCGCTTTTTGCAAACGCAGCCAGAGCGCGAGCGAAACGTATTTATCCTGCGCTATTTCTACTTGGAATCCGTTTCCGAGATCGCAAAAGCACATAAGCTCAAACAGAGCCACGTGCTCATGATCCTTTCCCGTACAAGACAAAAGCTCAAAAAAGCGATCGAAAAGGAGGGGTATACGATATGAAAGCAAACGATTTTTTGCATTTGTTGGGCGAAATTGACGATGATCTGATCGTAAACGCAAAAAAAGCCCCCGCTCCCAAACGCAGTCCTGCATGGCGCAAGACGCTGTGTATTGCAGCCGCAGCTTGTTTGATCGTAGGAATATTGACAGCCACGATTTGGATTACTATGCGCGAAAGCCCAAAGGTGCCGCCGGTAGAAACCGATACAGATGAAGTAACGACCGATTCTGTGCAGAATGAAACGCAAGACACCACGATCTCTTCCGGTGATACAACCGAGCCCGATATAACCGATCAACCCGGAGGCGATGTACAAATAGAAACGCCTTATACAGTTCTGGTAATCGGTCCATATGATGGTTCCGGAAAAGTTGATGGGACAGACTATGTAATCAAAGAAAATAAAACTTACACGGATAGTACTGTGGCTCAAAAATATGCAATGACTACAGACGATGGACAGAGCTTGGAGTTTGTTTATCAAAAGACCAATTCGGAATCGTTCAGCGGATTAGTCATACATACGTATAAGGCGGAAAATGGCATTGAAATCAAGTTGAATCAGAATCTTGATCAAATAATGTTTTACAATGAAAAGGCTGTTTATAAACCAGATGAAAGCAAGACACAAATGACGGAGCAAGAGTGTTTACAAATTGCCCAAGAGTATTTGATGGGATTAACTGAATATGCAGATCAGTATAATACTCATTTATCGTATGATTATGATGGGGATAAACAAGGCGGTCCTTGCTATGGCTTTCGATTTACACGGCTTTTAGGAAATTATACAACATATGATGTTTTAATTGTTTCTGTATCAAAAACGGGAGATATTACAGTTTACAACCAATGTAATTTCGGTTGCGCAGACGGCATCACGTTGCCCAGCGAGCAGGAGTATACCCAAATGCAAGCATCTGCCATCAAAGCTATGGAAAAGATGTACGAAGGTAGAAAATACACCTATGAGCTTCGTGACGTTTATATCAGCTATGATGCACAGGGTAAACTTGCCGTGGAATTTATGATCGACATGGACGTTTGGCCCAAAGAAGCCGACGAGAATTCTACACCATGGGCTGAGCTTTGCCATTTGCTGATTTATCCCGAAGACCTTGCTGCCGAGACAGCGCAAGAAAAAAGCCAATAAGCGTACCCCGCGGCATATGCCGCGGGGCTTTTGACTTGACAAACGCAGCAAAATGTGGTATGATTTTTAATATCAAACACAAGGACAGACGGCACATGAAGATCGGAGAAGCACAACTTGCACACGGCCTGTTTTTAGCACCCATGGCGGGCGCGACGGACAGGGCTTTTCGCCGTGCCTGCAGACAGAACGGTGCGGAATTTACCGTCAGCGAAATGGTGTCGGCCAAGGCGCTTTGCTATGAGCAAAAAAGCCCCAAGTTTGCAAGCCGCTCCAAGAGTGCGCCGCTTGCCTGTGTGCTTGGAGAGGAATATCCCATGGCGGTGCAGCTGTTCGGCCACGAGCCCGAGCTGATGGCCGAGGCCGCGCGTATGATCGAGGCCTGCGATTATCTCGGTTGCCAAAGCGAAATGCCGCCCGTGGCCATCGATATCAACATGGGCTGCCCGGTCAACAAGGTGGTGGCCAACGGTGAGGGAAGTGCCTTGATGAAGGATATCCCATTGGCGGGTAAGATCATAGAGGCGGTCGTGGGGGCAGTCAAGCTGCCCGTGACGGTCAAGATGCGTGCGGGCTGGGATAAGGACAGCATCAACGCGCCCGAGCTTGCGCGTGTGGCAGAGGCTGCGGGGGCGAGCGCCATCTTTGTGCATTGCCGTACGCGCCAGCAGATGTACATGCCCGGGGCTGATCCCGCGTACGTGCGCTTAGTCAAAGAGAGCGTGAGCATTCCCGTGATCGGGAACGGTGATATTGCCACGCCCGAGGACGGCGTGCGCATGCTGAAAGAGACCGGCTGTGACGGCATTATGATCGGTCGCGGTGCGCTGGGCAATCCCTGGATCTTTTCCCAGACCGCCGCACTGCTTGAGGGCAGAGCATACACCACGCCAACCATTGAGCAGCGTTTTGATACCGCCATGAAGCAGATTTACGAAATGGTGGAGCAAAAGGGCATGCGCGTGGGCATGGCCGAGGCCAAAAAGCACGCGGCATGGTACGTGCGCGACGTGCGCTATGCGGCCTTGACGCGTGACCGCATCATGCAGGCAGAGAGCCCCGAGCAGATCCGTGCAGTCTACGATGAGCTTTTGTCCATGCAAAAGCAGGAGCAGTAACACACAATCAAAATATACAGGAAAGCGAGGTGAACGCACATGCCCGAAAAACAAAACGGCAAGCTACTCATGGCGGCCAAGGCAGGGGATGAGCATGCGTTCGCCTCGCTTGTTCGCGCTTATCAGGATAAGGTGTATTCCTTGGCCTATTATATGACCAAAAACCACCACGACGCCGAGGACGTGGCGCAAGAGGTGTTTCTCAAGATCTGGCGCGCCTTGCCAAGCTACCGCGGAGAGCATGAGCCGGATGCCTGGATCATGAAGATCGCCAAGAATGCCTGCTACGATTTTCTCAAATCGCAGCGGCAGGTGGAGCCGTTGGAGCGCGAGATTGACGGTGAGGTGGTGGAGCGGCCGCTGGCCGATCCCGATCCCGACAGCAATCCGCCCGCGGCTGCCGTAGCGGCAGAGACACGCGACGAGGTGGCCAAAGCCCTTATGCGCCTGCCGCCCGAGCAGCGCGAGATCCTGACCTTGAAATACGTGCAAGGGCTTTCGTATGAGCAGATCTGCGAGGTGCTGTCGATTGGCATGGGCACTGTCAAATCCAAGCTTTGGCGCGCCAAGCAGGCTCTGAAAAATATTTTGAAAAACGGGAACATTTTTTGATTTTTTTCGTATTACAACGTAGAAGGAGGTGAGATACTTGCAGGATTGCAGCAAAATCGAGCAATTACTGGCCGCATATGCGGACGGGGAACTAAGTGAAGAGCAAAAAGCACTCGTTGAGCAGCACGTGGCAACTTGCCCGCACTGCAAAGCGTTGCTTGGTGAGTATCTCGCACTCAACGAGGCACTTGCGTCCTGCACCGTGCAAGCCCCCGAGGGATTTGCGGATCGCGTGATGGATGCCGTGGAAAAGCAAAAGACCGCAGCCCCGAAATCGGTAGGACGCGGCGTGCGCCTTGGCAGGATCGCGCCCTTTATGGGCGTAGCCGCAGCGGCAGTCATCTGTATCAGCGTTGCAGGTACTGCGCTTGTCAGATACGTTATCGAAAACCTGGACGGATCGGATCTTGTGCAAACACCCGAAGCGCCCACACAGGAGCTTGCAACCCAGCAGCATCCGGAGGACGGATACGGTGACGAGATGACGGAGGCCGAGACCGTAGGCGAGCCCGAGACCGAATACGAGCAGCTCGAATCGGCCATACCCGAGGATACTGCCGAGGAAACGGTTGGGGATACCGATTGGGAGAATGCAGAGCCTGAGGGAACGCAGCCCGAGAGCTCACCGTCCGAGGGAATCTACCCCGAGGGCACGGACGAAAAGGACGACATACCTGCGGACAGTGCCGAGGTGACTACGTCTGTCACAGAGGGTCTGCCTGTAGAGACTATTCCCGAGGCCGATGCTCCCGAGACTGCCGTACCCGAGACCGAGGAAGCACCGACCCAAGCACCCGAGGAAGCACCGACCCAAGCACCCGAGGAAGCACCGACCCAAGCACCCGAGAAGGATTCCGCGCTCGGAACACAGGAAGCGCCCGTGCCTGAGGATGCAGCATCGGGCGGCTGGCTTGCGCGCGTGTGGAATGCTGTCGTCGAATTCTTTGAGTCTGTCTTTGACCGAATCAAGCGTTTGTTCGGAGGTGCGCATGCATAATCGAGTGATCATCGTTTCAGCCGACCCGCGTTTTGCGCAGGTGCTTGCCGTGGAGGCCGCATTGTGCGGTGCACATGCCGAGACCGCAGAGGAGCTGCAAGGCGTGGATTGGACGCAGATTCGAGTGGCGATCGTGGATCTGGACGGAAAAATGAGCGGCGTGATCCCCGAGCACGTGCGCGTGCTGGGCATTTGCCGCGACCTTGAAGCCTTACCGCTGCGCGCGCGCCGTATGTCGCACATGATTTTCCACAGACCCTTTTTGATGGAGGATCTGCGCCGTGAGCTGACTTTGCTGCTCAAGGATGGACAAGAGACAACCGAGAGCGTATCCGTGCGGTATTCCGTGGCTACGCTGACGCTGCAAGGGGAGAGCCGCTGCGTGCTGATGGGCAACAGGCAGATCTCCTTGACTGAAAAGGAATTTGCCGTGCTCTCGCTGCTTGTGCAAAAGGGCGGGCAGAGAATATCCAAGCAGGAGCTTGCCGAGCTGCTGGACGCAAACGAAACAAACGAGGGGCAGGTCTATATCTGCCGCCTGCGCCAGAAGCTGGAAAATGCATTTGGATTGCGCTTGATCAAAACCGTGCGCAATCACGGTTACGTTTACGTAGGAGACCTATAAGGAGGTTGTACGCATGAAAAAAATCTTTGGTCTGACGTTACTTTTGATGCTTGTGCTGACGCTGTGCGGATGTGCGAACGGACTCATGGAGGACACACCCGATTCTTCCAAGGGGGAATGCGCGTACTGCGGAGATCTGAGCGGCGGCGACCGTTGGTTTATTGCCAAGGTGACCGATAAGTACACGGTGATGCCGCTTGGAACGGATTGCTTTGAAGCAAAGGCAGCCGGCGACGCGGGGATCCGCATCAGTGCCGCGTCGGGAACGTTGGAGGAGGGGGGCTTTGCCGTCGGTGACGTGATCCGCATCACATACGGCGGCGAGATCATGGAATCCTATCCCGTACAGATCGCACCCATCTCGATGGAGCGCGCGGATATTGGCCAATAAATAGAGAAAACCACCGACAAAACGTCGGTGGTTTTCTACCTTTACTTGCCCGCAGGGCAAATATCACTCGCCAAGGGCGAATATCACTTTTGCTATGCAAAAATATCACTGCGCCAATGGCGCAATATCAATTGTCCTCAAGTCCGCTCTCTCCCGCAAGCGGATTTGCCGCCATAGCCTCTTCCATGTTCTTGTTTGCCACGTGGGTGTAGATCTGTGTGGTATTGAGTTGCTCGTGACCGAGGATCTCCTTGAGCACGCGCACGTCCACGTTGCCCGATTGATACATCAGGGTGGCCGCCGTGTGGCGCAGCTTATGTACCGAATAGTGCTTGGCACCAAGACCTGCAAGATCGAGATATTTATAGACCACGAACTGAATGGTCTTGACGCTGATGCGCTGGCAGCGGTTGCTTAAAAACAGCGCCTTGTCGGTGTTTTTTTTGTATTTTTCCTGCATTCGCTCCTGCATGTACTGTGAAAGTGCCGTGCGGCAGGATTCGTTGAGATAGATGATGCGCTCCTTGTTGCCCTTACCGATGACGCGCACCGAGCGGTATTCGCGGTCAAGGTCGGGCAGGTTAATGCCTGCCAGCTCGGAGACACGCATGCCGCAGTTGAGAAACAGCGTGATCATGCACCAGTCGCGCACGCGGTTGGGGGAAGAGGTATCATTCTTGATCGCATCCAAAAGGGCATGACATTCCTCGAGAGAGAGGTGCTTGGGGAGTGCCTTTTTCTTTTTTGGCGTTTCAATGTCTGCGGCCACGTTGGTATCAAGCAGATGACGCTTCACGGTCAGATATTTATAAAACGCCTTGATGGCGGAAAGCTTGCGCGCCTTAGCTGCGCCGTCATTTCCGCGCACGCTGCCTGTATAGACAAGAAATTCATAGATGCGATCGGTGGTGATCCCCTTGATATAATCAAGATCCACTCCGCGGATATCAATGCGTTCAAAATCCTCGCCTTCAAGCGAAGTGCCCGTGTCCTTTGCCAGCAGCCAGCGGAAAAAGGTGCGCAGATCCGAGAGGTATTCGCTCACGGTTTTTTCCGAGCAGCCCTGGATGACGGACTTGTAAGAAGCAAACTCCCTGACGACGTCGGGAAATTCCTCTATGTTGACGGTATATGCCATAAAACTACCTTCTTTTTTAACATTCTATTACTATTATACACCAAGCCGTGATTTTTTAGTGGATAAACTGTAAACATTCGTCGACCGTACTTGTTTTATTTTGCGAAAATCGGTATAATGGTGACAACATAAATGTGAAACGGAGCATCTATGAAGAACTTTTTTTCCAAGCATTCCTATGATTTTGTGCGCATGCTGCTTGTGCAGAGCGTCATCGGCGGCTTTTTCGGCTTTGCTCTTGCCATTGCCGTAACAGGTATCGGGACGCAGAACAGTGAGAGCGGTACGGTGGGGGATACCACTGAGATCCTTTTGATTGTCACGAGCGTGCTTGCAATTGTGTTTTATCTGTTTTTGATCTACGTTCATATCTGGGAGATTGGCGGCAAGGATCAGATGTCACATCAGGTGCGCGGGACAAAGCCCAATATTTATAAAGGGCTTTTGATTGCGCTGTGTGCCAACGTGCCAAATTTCCTGCTGGCTGTACTGATTGCGATCGGTCGCTTTTTTGAGGGCAATGAGATCTGCGCATCGATCGGCTTTGTGGCGGATCTGATCACAAAGTTTATCCACGGTATGTATCTGGGCATCATCCAGCATGACTTTGGCGGTGGATTTTTGCTGATGAATCAGTGGTGGATCTTTTTCCTTCTG
>JAFQUG010000267.1 GCA_017408625.1 Clostridia bacterium
CACGACGCTCGTCCGATCTCATCGGAAGCCGGGAAGAATGACGATTTCATACTGCTCCTCCTTGAGCTTTGCCAGATATGCGGGATCGTCAATATGGAAGATCATGGTGTCTCCGTAAAAATTGAATCGTGCCACGTTGCCCTTTCTGACAAGCTCGGTCACAGTCTCGCCGTTAATGGTAACCAGGTCACCAAGCGTCTTTCCGGGAATGGCAGAGGGGCAGAGATCCACAGCGGAAATGGCCTTGAGGCTCTCGGTATCCTTGCGTTCAAAATTGATGCGCAGCGCACCGTCAATGCCTGCCATGGGGCCGGTCTGCACGCCGGTGATGCCCGCCTGCCCATTGACCGGGAAATATACGTCGTGATCCAGCGTCAAGGAAGCCAGCTCGTTCGTAATACCTGAGGGAGAACCTGCGCACCAAACAAAGCCTGCCTTGATGGTAATGGCAGTAAAATCTGCGGGCTTGAGCGTTGCATGATCGTCCATGTGGAATCTCAGCTGAAGATACAAGCCGCCGTCCGAAGTGCTTTCATAGGTATAGCAGGTACGCTTCAACGGCAGATCGCCAAGCATCGCCTTAACCTCGGGCACCGTCATATTCTCATAGGCGACACCGTCCTTGATGAAGGAAACGAAGATTTTGTCAATGTTATGCTCCAGGCTGCTGTCCCAAGCGTCCTTGGTCAGACCTTGCGTGTCTGCAGGCACGCGGAAGCTGATCTGGCCATAAGTCGTCCCCTCGGGCTGAAAGGGCTCTGCATAAGAGGGCTCCATCGGGATCGTCTCTTCCGCCGATACACAAACGGCGGCTAAGGATGACAGAGAGCACAAAAGAATTGCAATCAGAATCATGCAGGATATTGTACGTTTTTTCATAGTAACCTCCAGAAATGATTTTTATTTCCACACTTTTATTTTAGCAAAAGATGCCCGCGCTGTCAAGCAAATTTTGCAACGCTCTTGCATGTGCGTCCGGTTCGTGCTATAATAGGAGCGATTACATCAAAGGACGTTGATATGAAGCTTTACGCACCAGCTTATTACAAAGATTTTTCCTGCATTGCCGACCGCTGCCGACACTCCTGCTGCATTGGTTGGGAAATCGACGTGGACGACAATACCCTTCAATACTACCAAACGCTGGACGGTGACTATGCAAGCGCGATCCGAGACAGCATTGATACCACCGACACACCGCATTTTGTTCTTGCCGCCCACGATCGCTGCCCGCATCTGGACGAGCACGGTCTTTGCCGCATCATCAAGACCTATGGCCACGATGCGCTTTGCGAGATCTGCCGAGAGCACCCCCGCTTTTATCACGACACGCCGCACGGCAAGGAGGTAGGACTGGGGCTTTGTTGCGAGGAGGCCTGCCGTATCGTGCTTGACTCGGACGATTTTGCACAAATGGTTGAGATCGGGCACCTTGACAGCACACCCGACGCAGATGCCTATGATGCCACCCTGCCGCGCGCTGAGATCTACGCGCTGCTGGGCAACGCATCCCTTCCCTATTCCGAAAAGCTGCGCAGCATCTGCGAGCCCTTTGCCGTCTCGCCCGCGTGCATCACGGATGAGGAATGGCGCGCACTGCTTGACGGGCTTGAATACCTGAACGATGCGCACCGCGATCTTTTTTCCTGCTATTCGTCCGTATGCAAGGCAACTGACGAATCCGCCCCCATATTGACCCGCGCGCTTGCCTACTTTATCTTTCGACATTGCTCGGACGCCGAGGATGCAGACGCATTCCGCGCGTCGTTGGGGCTTTCCCTGTTCTTTACGCAGCTGCTTTGCTGCATGATCTGCGCGGGTGCCGATCCCCTTGATGCCGCCCGCATTCTCTCCGAGGAGCTGGAATACTCCGAGGACAATACCGACACCATCCGATCCGTATTTTTTGAGGTACTGCCATGACACCCAACTACAAACGCACCAAGCTTGCCTGCTACTCGGCATACTTTACCATGTCGTCCATCTTCATCCTGCCGCCGCTGCTTTTTGCCACGCTGCAGGATACATACAACATTTCCTACACCCTGCTTGGCACACTGGTGCTGGCCAACTTCTGCACGCAGATGCTGGTGGATCTGCTCTTTTCGCTCTTTGCAAAGAAATTCAATGCCAAAATGCTTGTGCGCATCACACCTCTGATCACCTCGCTGGGGCTTGTGATCTACGCGCTCGTTCCTACCTTCCTGCCGCAATTTGCCTATGCGGGATTGCTGGCGGGCACCATCGTATTTTCCATCGCCTCCGGCCTTTCCGAGGTCATGCTCTCGCCCACCATTGCAGCTCTCCCCTCGGATAATCCGCAAAGAGACATGAGCATGCTGCATTCTCTTTATGCTTTTGGCATTTTGTTCGTCATCGTGCTCAGCACCGCTTTTTTTGCTCTGTTCGGATCTCACAACTGGATGTATCTGACCTTGTTCTTTGCCGCGCTGCCCGTCATTGCGGCCGTGATGTTCATGCTCTCCCCCATGCCCGACTTGCAAAAGGGTGCACAGCAGGAACGATCCAAGCGCACGGGCAAACGCACGCTGGGACTGGCTCTTTGCGTGGCGTGTATCTTTTTCGGCAGCTGCGCCGAGAATACCATGTCCAACTGGATCTCGGGATACATGGAAAACGCGCTGCACATTGACAAGGCAGTCGGTGACCTTGTGGGCATGGCGGCCTTTGCCGTGCTGCTTGGCCTGACGCGTATCACTTACGCCAAATTCGGCAAGAACATCTTCCGCATGCTCACGGTGGGCATGATCGGTGCGGCGGTCTGCTACTTAGTAGTAGCATTCTCCTCTCACCCCATTCCCGCACTGGCGGCCTGCGTGCTGACAGGCATTTTTACCTCAATGCTCTGGCCGGGGGCTTTGATCATGATGGAGGAAAACGTGACCGGCGTGGGCGTTGCGGCCTACGCGCTCATGGCCTCGGGCGGTGACCTTGGCGCATCGGTAGCACCGCAGCTGATGGGCATTGTGACCGACGCGGTCAGTGCAAGCGACCTTGGCCTGCGCCTATCCGGTCAACTTGGTTTGAGTGCCGAACAGGTAGGACTCAAGGCAGGCATGCTGGTCTGCTCACTCTTCCCCATTCTCGGCATTGCCGTGCTGCTCTTTACCGTTCACTTTTTCAAGAAATGCAAGAAAAACGGCGTAGTTCTGTAAATATTATGTAAACGCCCTCAAAAAAGTCGAACTTTTGGGGCAAAAAAACGTCTTATACAGTAGAAGAGCCAAGCTGCTATAAGGAGGACTTTATGACTGTCAAGGAATTTTTTGAACAAAGCGCAATCAAGCATACCGTTTTAGTACTCAAGATCGTACTGACCCTTCTCCTCGCCCTTGCCTGGCCCATCGCGGGATTTACGTCCCTGCTCCTGATCGCCATGCTTGGCTACGGCGAATGGATCGCCTTTGCCAGCATCTTGCTCCTGCCCGCCATCATCCCTCTGCTTTGGACAAAGAAAAAGGCAAGATACGTATATCTTGCAGTGTTCTGCGCCTATATTTTGGTGATCGGCATTCCGCTTGGCGTACAGATCGGGCAGGATATTTACGAGGAGGCAATCACCATTGACACCACGCCCGATATCCTTTTGAGTGAGTACATGCCCTTTGATGAGGACTCCAAGATCGTCAAGCTGGAGGACGCTTCGCTGCAGCTCAAGGGGGATCTGCCGATCATAGACGGTGCAACCGCCGCCTTCCCCGTTTATTCTGCGTTCGTGCACGCCACCTACCCCGATACCACCAAATTCAACGACGGTGTTTTTGAGTTCAATAACACGCAAGGCGGCTACCAAAAGCTTGCCCACAAGGAAACGGATATTTTCATTGGTGCATATCCCTCCAAGGAGCAGATTGCATATGCCGAGCAGATGGGCACGACCTTTGCTTACACACAGATCGGATACGAGGCCTTTGTATTTTTCGTGCATAAGGACAACCCGATCGATACTCTGACGACGCAGCAGATCAAGGACATCTACTCCGGCAAGATCACCAACTGGAAAGAGCTTGGCGGCATGGATAAGGAGATCGAAGCCTTCCAACGCAACGAGGGTAGCGGCAGCCAGAGCATGATGCTGCGCTTTATGGGCGACACGGCCATGATCGATCCCGATCTCAAGGAGATCAAGGGCATGGGCGCGATCATTCAAGAGGTGGCAGATTATCGCAACCTGGCGGGCTCGATCGGCTTTTCCTTCCGCTATTACGTGGAGGGTATCATCAAAAACCCCGATATTAAGGTGATCGCGGTGGATGGAATTGCTCCCACGGTGGAAAACATTCAAGACGGCACATACCCCATTGTTGCACCCGTTTACGCCGTAACCTACGAAGGCAATGACAACCCCAACGTGCAGCTGCTGATCGACTGGATCTTGTCCGACGAGGGGCAGTACATCATCGAGCAGACAGGCTACGTCGGCAACGGCAATGAACGGCCGCAGTGATAAAAGCAACATCCCGCATCGCACGGTCAATGCGGGATGTTTTTTCCAAGCCAAAAAACAAAAATATAAAAAATTCGCCCATAAATGAAACTTTTAGAGAATTTTGGCGTCTATAAAGGTGAAGACAAACGTTGACGGTTTTCGACGTTTGTAGTATAGCCGAAGAGAGCTATGCTGAATACAACTTACCAAAGGAGCTGCCATGAAATATAAATTCCATCTTCCGCGCGTCATACTGTCCGCGCTGCTTGCAGCCCTGCAGCTATGCTCGCTCCTGTCTCTTTACGTCATATATGAGCTTGCCAAAATGAACGCAAGTGCCTTCGTGCGCTTACCAAGCGGCGCGTACACGCTGCAGGTCGATCCGCTGCAGTTTTTCATTCAGGCTCTGGCCACCTCGTGGATCTGGGGCTCGGCCCTGCTTTGTATCGTGATGGCCATCGTCATGCTCGTGCTGATCTTTCGCGGCAAGGGCAAGCCCTCGTTGCCCGTGGCGATCCTGTCTGCGCTCTCGGCCGTCGGGCACGTCTTGCTGCTCTCGGGTCTTGTTTCCCGCTGCAACGACCCACTTCGCTCGCCGGAGATAGTATGCCACTCCATGATGCGAGTCTTGCTGCAAAAGCTTTCCCTGCCTGTAAGCGGTGCTTTGAGCCCGTACCTCGGCCTTATCATGATCATCGTGCTGTGCGTCGTCTTTGCCGCAGGCGCTGCCCTCTCGCTCGCGCTTTTGCTGCTTGAGCTGATATCTCTCAAAAAGTCCAAGGAGACCGACCATGCGTGAAAAAATCAAGCAGCTGCTCAAAAAAGCGGTCTACTTTCTCTTAAACCCCCGCCTGCTACTTTGCTTTGGCATTGCGTGGATGATCACCAACGGCTGGTCGTACGTCATGCTTGCCGTGGGCACTTGGCTACGTATCCCCTGGATGATCGCGGTGGCCTCAGCCTATCTGACCATCCTGTGGCTGCCCTCGCCCGAAAAGATTCTGACCTGCGCCATTGCCATCCTGCTTTTGCGGCTGATCTTCCCGAAGGACAAATATACGCTTGGCGTGCTACAGGACATGCGCCGCGCCGCCATGGACGCTTTTAAGAACAGGAAGAATAGCAAAAAGAAGAAAGATTCCGAGTCCACAGAAGAAAAAGAATAAAAGGAAGCCCCATGGGGCTGAGGAATTAGCGAAGAAATGGGGAAGATTTATCCCCATTTCTGTTAGAATGATAAAACCGACATATCCATATAAACAGTCGCAGGGGACGGCGCCCTCGACGTCCCGGGCAGGCACACAGAACTTATTGCATTGCGAAAAGATTTGTTAATGTAGGGCGGGACGTCGAGGGC
>JAFQUG010000268.1 GCA_017408625.1 Clostridia bacterium
CTTGGCAAGGTGGCGCTCTACCAAATGAGCTAAATCCGCATATTCAATTCACTGAAAGAAAGTGGCGACCCGGATGGGGCTCGAACCCACGACCTCTAGCGTGACAGGCTAGCGCTCTAACCAACTGAGCTACCGGGCCGTATCTCTCAGCCGCATCATTATAGCACAGCACTTTGGGCTTGTCAAGAGGTTTTTTGAAAAAATTTGGGAAATTCAGCACAACTTTGAATTGTAACAAATAACGGGCGGGCGAACACAGTTCGCCCCTACGGAATGCTTTGCAAAATATCATCGCTTTTTTCGTAGGGGCGTTCTGTGAACGCCCGCTTAAACCACGGATCAAATTCTCCCCGCCAATCTCTTGGCAATATCCGCAAGGGCTCTTTCGGCGGCGTCTCTTTCGGACGCGGGAATCTTGCCGCTGACCTGCGTTTCGATCGAAACGGGGCACTGACAGTCTACTTCTGCAAGAGCCTTGGCAAAGTCCTCCCAATCGATCACGCCCTCGCCGGGCAGCATGTGGCGATCGGCGCGGCCGTCGTTGTCGTGCACGTGCAAGGCGCGCAGATAGTCCTTGCCCGCAAGGCGCACGGCATCGGCAGGGGAAAGACCGAACACCGAGCAATGACCGGTATCCAGGCAAACACGCATGTAGGGCGAGTTGATTTCCTTGACAAAACGCAGGATCTGCTCGGGTGTGGACAGGGAAAGCGCCAGCATGGGCATGTTTTCAAAGCAAATGACCGTGTCGTGCGCCTTGGCAACCTCGCAAAGACGCGAGAAAAATTCCAGATTCATCTCCCACAGTCTCTCGGGCTCCGGATCCTGCCAGTCGCCAAAGGGCATGATGGGATGAATGATAAAGTTGGAGCAGCCCAGAATCTGACAGCCCAAGATCGAGCGCGACATCTTTTCAAATCTCTCCGCGCGGTCCTCGGGTTCAAAATCCTGCGGCGGCCAACGCCAGGGGCCGTGCGCTTGATAGATCTCAATGCCTGCGTTTTGCGCATCGCGGCGAATGCCCGAAAGAATGCGCTCAAAGCCCGCTGCGTCCTCTGTAAATAAAGACGTATCGGTGTCCACCAGCTCCTGAATGTCTGTGCAGTCGTAGCCGTGCTGCTTCATACGCTCAAATGCGGCTGCGTGACTTCCCAAATATAAGTATGCGCTGTCAACGATTCCTGTTTTCACGTTCGTTCCCCCATTCGAAATATCTTCATCATAATTATAACATATTTTGTCGATAATGCAACAAAAAGTTTGCCCAAAGCAGGGCATTTTTTGCGTATCCATTGCCCGAAATATGGGTGCATCGGTTGACTTTTCTATCAAAAAATAGTATAATAACTATGATTATAGTTATCATGGGATAGTATTTCATTCCGAATATTTGCTAAAGGAAGGTTATATATGGGTCAAGGTTATCAAAGGTTCAAGCGGAGAATGCTGCACGCGTGCCTGTTGCGCAGTATTCTGCCGGGTGCTTCGCTTACACTGGCGGTGTTTTCCGTGTTGTTTGTCCTGTATCGGCGCATGATCATCGCACTCTCTCCGCTGCTCTCGGCAGCGATCGCGCTTGGCGCGGGACTTGTTTTGTGGGCAGTGCTGTTTGCAGTGTTATTCCCTTATCAAAAAAGACTTGCACGAAAGCTGGACAGAGAGCTTGGCTTGCGCGAGGGCGTACAGACCATGCTGGCCTTTGCCGACAGGCAGGACGATATGATGCAGCTGCAAAGAGAGCAAACAAACCGACGTTTGTTGGAAACGCCGATCAAAAGGCTCAGGATCAGACACGTATGGAGCTGTATCGTCTGCTTTGCACTGGCTATTTGTATGAGCGTGACTGCCTTTGCCATTCCCGCCAAGCAGCCCGAGC
>JAFQUG010000026.1 GCA_017408625.1 Clostridia bacterium
GCGTATATGACCGCGAGGCTCACCGTATCCTGGCGTTCGGCGACGCGCACCGCGGCCGCGACCGTCTCTCTGCCATTGAGTGCGATATTTCTGACACACAAAAGCTGGACGAGCTGATCGGGCAGACCGACCGCGAGATTCTGACCGAGCAGGTAGAGCTTTTGGACGGTGCTTGCTTCGATTTTGATATGGAGCAGGTTCGCACCGGTAAGCTCAGCCCCGTTTTCTTCGGCTCGGCTCTCAATAACTTTGGTATCGAGACCTTCCTGGAGCACTTTTTGAAAATGACTACGGGACCTCTGCCGCGCCGTGCGATGGGCCAGGCAGTCAATCCCACGGACGAGCAGTTCTCGGCCTTTGTCTTCAAGATTCAGGCCAACATGAACAAGGCGCACCGCGACCGTATCGCCTTTATGCGCATCGTTTCCGGCCGCTTTGACCGTAATAGCGAGTATCTGCACGTGCAGGGTGAGCGTACCCTTAAGCTGTCGCAGCCCCAGCAGATGATGGCGCAGGAACGCGCTGTGATCGACGAGGCGTTCGCGGGCGATATCATCGGCGTGTTCGATCCGGGTATCTTTTCCATTGGCGACACGGTCTGCGATCCCAAGTCCAAGATCGTGTTCGAGGGTATTCCCACCTTTGCTCCCGAAAGATTTGCCGTGGTGGAGCAGATCGACTCCATGAAGCGCAAGCAGTTCGCCAAGGGCATGAATCAGATCGCCCAGGAGGGTGCAATTCGTATCTTCATCGAGCCCGATTCGGGTATGGAGCGCGTATACGTCGGCGTTGTCGGTGAATTGCAGTTCGACGTGCTGGAATCGCGTATGAAGAACGAATACGGTGTAGATTACCGAAGATATCCTTTGCAATACAGCTCCATCCGCCGCCTTCCCGACGGTGTTGATCCCAAATCCTTGCGCTTGTTTGACGTCAAGTGGGTGCAGGATTTCCGCGGTAAGAATTATTTGTTGTTCAACAATGAGTGGCACGTGGGCAATACCCTGCAAAACAACGAGGGGTTGATCCTGGAGGAATACGGTCAGGAGCAGGACGAAGAATAAATTTTATTTATCCGTCAATAATTATTATGACTTGCATTTTGACCCGATTTGGTGTATAATATTAGTACCGCCACGTTGAATAGTTTTCGTTCAATGCGGGAATAACAAGTAAAGAGGTAATGTGCAATGAAGACAATGACGAAATGGCTGGCTCTGGTATTGGTAACGGCTATGTTGCTGACCTGTTTGGTTTCTTGCGGTTCTTCCTTTGCTAAGATCAAAAAGAACTTTGAAAAAGCCGGCTATACTTATGTGACTGATGGCGATGAAAACACCGCCAAGACCTTAACCGCAGAGTTTGAAAAGGGTGACATTGACTGCACGGTTCATCTGTTCAAGACCAGTGGTGTTATGGGTATCCCCGTTTACGCAATCGTTTTGGAATTCGATTCTGACAAGGAGTTGAAAAAGGCTTTCGATGAAAGCGCATCCGAGACGCTGAAGGGCTTTATGAAGGACCTTGAGGGATCCGAATACGTCAGAGACAACTGCGTTCTGATTGCGGTGACTGCTACCAAGCAGTCTGAGATGAAAGATATTTTCAACAAGTAATAAACGGATGAAACAAAAACCGTCTTGCCGCGGCAGGACGGTTTTTGTATGAGGATTTTCATGAGTAAGAGATGGATTCGACAAATTATATTTCCATTGCTTGCCGCCATCATCTGGGGAACCGCTTTTGTGTTTCAAAGTGATGCGGCAGAGCTGATCGGCCCATTCACTTTCAACGCCGTTCGGTGTGCCATGGGAGCGGCTTTTTTGGCATTGATTTTACTTGCCAAAGACATTTTTTACAAGAGAAGCCGACGCGCAGAGGGAGCCAAGGTGCCGAGCGGACGGCGCGACTGCAAGGCGCTGTGGATCGGCGGAGCTTTGTGCGGCATCATGCTGGCCGGTGCTGCAAATCTGCAGCAACTGGGGCTGGGCGAGGCCGCGCCCGGGAAGGCGGCTTTTATTACGTCGCTGTACGTTATTCTGGTCCCCATCTTAGGTCTTTTCTTTCGCAAACGCGTATCGCCGGTGATCTGGGGGAGCATTGTTCTCGTTGTGATAGGATTGTATTTTTTATGTGTTAAAGAAAAAATGCAGATCGAAAAGAGTGATTTTTTCCTTTTTCTTTGCGCGCTGTGCTTTGCCTTTCATATCATGGTTGTTGACCGTGTTTCCGACCGTGTAGACGGGATGGAGCTTTCCTGCGTGCAATTTCTTGTTGCTTCGCTGATATCCGGCGTCGGCATGCTGTTGACGGAAACGGTGACGTGGGGCGCGTTGCTTGCTTGCTTGTGGCCTCTGTTTTACGTGGGCGTCTTTTCGGGAGGTATTGCCTATACGCTGCAAATTCTAGCACAAAAAAATTCCAATCCAACGGTGGTGTCGATGCTCTTTTGCTTGGAGTCGGTGTTTGCCGTGTTGGCGGACGGTTTGATCACGGGGGCCTGGCTGACGGGTCGGGAATGGATCGGCAGCAGCATTATGCTGATTGCCATTATGATGGCACAATTGCCCGAAGGCGTATTTAAACGAAAAAAGGGAACGTAAACGAAAAGCAGGCGCGGCGTACGTAATTCGTACCCCACGTCTGCTTTTTCATTTTGAGCGGATTTCTTCCTTCCGCGCCGTGAAAATAAAGAGGGCAGGCATACAGAAATTCTGTACTTGCCCTTGGGAGTAAGCGAAAACTGAGCATAGAACGTGGCTACGCCGTAAACTTCGCTGAGCGGTACGTTCAAGCCTTCCGCAACCATCTTCTGCACTTCGATCGGCAGATAGCCATAGATAC
>JAFQUG010000269.1 GCA_017408625.1 Clostridia bacterium
AAAACGCCGAATATTACACCTATGACAGCGACTCTACCGGCGAGGACACAGAGGACTTCCTGTTCCTTTCCGTCTTTATGATCAACGGATACAAAATCCGTTACGAAGCCCCCACCGGCCGCGTCATGATCGGCAACTGGCACGCACAGCTCTCCGAAGAGGATCAGCGTGCTGTATATAACGTCATCAGCGATTTTCTGCCCGTTGGATAAAAATCTCATAGAAAAAACAGAAAACCCTTGCAAACGCAAGGGTTTTCATCTTTATATCGTTGCCGCAATTCAGCATTTATTGCAGCTTTTCCTTTGCCACGACAAGCATAAGCTTGATTCTGTTCTCCTGGTTGACCTTTGTTGCACCCGGATCGTACTCGATGTCGACCACGTTAAGTCTCGGGTCAAGGCGTCTGACCTTATTGATCATGCCCTTGGCTGCTACGTGGCAAGGCAGGCAGCCAAACGGCTGTACGATCACGATATTCTCATATCCGTGATCCGCAAACTCCAGCATTTCCGCGGCAAGGTACCAGCCCTCGCCCATGCTGTTGCCCACGCTGATGACGCCTTCGGCTCTCTTTTTGAGGTCACCCACGCGCTCGGGCGGTACGAACTTGGGATTCTGCTCGATGGCCGAGATCAGAATATCCTCCATCCAGAACATGTACTTCATGGCAACCTCCAGAATCAATCGCTTGATCGGCTTGCCGCCGTACAGGCGCAGATCCTCCAAGGCACCGTTGGTCTTGTAGATACCAAAGCTCAAAATACTGGGCACGTAGACCTCGCAATCCTGCTCTGCAAGGAACTTTTCAAGGTGGTTATTGCCGGGCGCGGAATACTTGAGATACAGCTCGCCGATGACCGCAACCTTGACCTTGGGGGTCTTACGGGTCTCAATGGATGCAAAATCGTCCACGATGGCACGCAGGTTTTTCTTGATCGTCCACGGCATGTAGCCACGCCCCTTGGCAAAGCCCTGCCCGAGTTTGGTTGCCCACTTGTCTACCATGGCGTCTGTCTCGCCTTTGTTGACCTCGTAGGGGCGCACCTGATTGGAAAGGATCATGACAAGGTCACCGTAAATCAGCCCCGCAACTGCCATGAGCAGGCCGAACGGACTGAGCAGGCCACCCGGATTGAGCTCCATGAGCCACACGTTGGCCGAGATAAAGGGCACGTGGCCGTATCCCGCCTTCTCGAACGCCTTGCGCATCAGGTTGATATAGTTACTGTCACGGCAGCCGCCGCCCGACTGGGTGATGATCATAGCCACCTTATCGGGATCGTACTTGCCGCTCTTCATGGTGGCAAGCATCTGACCCGTGGTCAGCATGGCGGGATAGCACATATCGTTATTGACGTACTTGAGTGCCATTTGCAGCACCTCGGGACCATCGTTTTCCATGATATCAATGCTGTATCCCTCGCGCTGCAGAATGGGGCGCAGGATCTTGAAGTGGATGGGCGCCATGCTGGGCGTCAGAATGGTATAGTCCTTTTTCATCGTGCGCGTAAATTTCACGCGCTCACGGTAATGTCCCTGCTGCTTCATCACGCTTCCCCTCCCTTCTGCTGCTCGATCGCAGCGATCAGGCTGCGCAGGCGGATCTTGATCGCGCCGAGGTTGGTGACCTCATCGATCTTGATCTGCGTATAAAGATTGCCGTCGTGCTCCAGTATCGCGCGCACCTCGTCGGTGGTCAGCGCGTCAAGCCCGCAGCCAAACGATACCAGATGCACCAAATACATATCGTCCTGTGACGTGACGTACTTGGCAGCCGAGAAAAGTCTTTGGTGATAGGTCCACTGGGAAAGCAGATTGACCTTGAAATCGGGTGCCATGGCGGCCACCGCGTCCTCGGACACCACCGCAAATCCAAGCGCACAGATCAGCTTATGAATGCCGTGATTGATCTCGGGATCTGTGTGGTAGGGTCTACCCGCAAGCACGATGATCTTTTTGCCCTCGGCTCTTGCCTCGGCGACGATCTTTGCGCCTTGCTCGCGCACGTCTGCCATGTAAGCGTCGTATGCGTCGTATGCCTTCTTGCATGCCGTCTTGACCGCCTTTGCGTCAATGCCCTCAAAGTGCTTTTGCAGCACCTTTGCAAAGCGTGCGGGGAACTTGCTGCGCTCGTGCGGGCCTACGTATTCGTTGATATACTTGATCTTGCCGAAATTGAGCGTATTTGCCTCAATGACCTCGGGGTATCCCGCGATGACCGCGCAGTTAAAGCAGTTCTTGGCCTTGCCCTCATTGAAGTTATAGGTCATGCAGGGATAGAAGATGGCGTCCACGCCCATCTCGATCAGCTGCTGGATATGTCCGTGCACCATCTTCGCAGGGAAGCAGACCGTATCGGACGGAATGGTTCCCTGCCCTTTAAGATACAGCTTTCTGTTGGAAAATCCGCTCATTTTGACCGTAAAGCCCAGGTCTCTGAACAAGGCGCTCCAAAACGGATACATTTCATACACGTTCAGCGCCATGGGCAAGCCGATCGTACCGCGCGAGCCCTCGCCCTCGGGAATGGCTGCCAGAGCTGCCAGCTTATATTCATACAAATTAAGAGAATCGTCCTGCGCCTTGTTGGTCACAGGCTTTTCGCACCTGTTACCGCCGATGAATCTGCGTCCGCCGCCGAAATCGTTGATTGTCAGTGCGCAGCGGTTGTTACAGCCGTTGCAGGTCACGCTCTTGATCGAGTAGGTAAAGCTCTTCATATCCTCATAAGAGAGAATGGTGGAGACTTGGTTTTCCTGATGCAGCTGCTTTGCGTACAGCGCAGCTCCAAACGCGCCCATCATGCCCGCGATGTCGGGTCTGATGACCTCCACGCCGATCTCCTGCTCAAAGGCACGCAGCACGGCGTTATTGAGGAACGTACCGCCCTGCACCACGATCTTTTTGCCAAGCTCGTCGGCAGAGTGCACGCGAATGACCTTATAAATGGCGTTTTTGACCACACTGATCGAAAGACCCGCAGAGATATTCTCCACGCTCACGCCCTCCTTTTGCGCCTGCTTGACCGAGGAGTTCATAAACACGGTGCAGCGCGAACCGAGGTCGACCGGCTTTTCGCCAAACAATCCGAGATTTGCAAACTCATCGATGGGATAGCCCATGGAATTTGCAAAGGTCTGCAAAAATGAGCCACAGCCCGAGGAGCAGGCCTCGTTGAGGAAGATGTTATCGATCGCGCCGTTACGGATCTTGAAGCACTTCATATCCTGGCCGCCGATGTCAATGATAAATTCCACGTCGGGCATGAAATATTTGGCCGCTGTAAAGTGCGCAACGGTCTCCACCACGCCTACGTCAATGCCCAGCGCGGCGCGCATCATGTCCTCGCCATATCCCGTGACCGCAGACGAAACGATTCTCACGTTCGGGTACTTTTCATACATTTCGATCAAGGTGTCCTTGACCACGTCAAGCGGCTTGCCCTGATTGGATTGGTACTTGGAATAAATGATCGAGCCCTCGGTATCGGTCAGCACCACCTTGAGCGTGGTCGAGCCGGAGTCAATGCCAAGATAAGCATCACCCTCGTACTCCATGCCCTCCTTACGGGGCACGCTGTGAGATGCGTGACGTGCCATGAAGGCGTCATACTCTTCCCTGCTTGCAAACAGAGGACGCAGCGAGGAATCGGTCAGTGAATCCGCCTTTTCTCCGATGATCTCGTAAGCCTTGGCAAGGTCCACCTTGTCCTGTGCGTAATATGCCGCACCCAGCGCAACGAATACTAAGGAATCCTCGGGGCAGGTGCCCGTGCAGTTCAGGGTCTTGTCAAAGGCTGCGCGCAGCTCGGACAAGAAGGTCAGAGGGCCGCCCAGATATACCACGTTGCCCTCGATGGGATGTCCCTGCGCAAGACCCGTGATGGTCTGGTTGACAATGGCATAGAAAATACTTGCCGAAATGTCCTCTTTTCTCGCGCCCTGGTTGAGCAGCGGCTGAATGTCGGTCTTGGCAAATACGCCGCAGCGCGAGGCGATCGAATAGATCTTCTCATAGTTCTTGGCAAGCTCATTCATCTCACCGGTCTCGATTTGCATCAAAGACGCCATTTGGTCGGCAAACGCTCCCGTACCGCCGGCACAGGTGCCGTTCATACGAACCTCGAGGTTACCCTTTAAAAACAGGATCTTTGCATCCTCGCCGCCCAGCTCAATGACCACGTCTGTCTGGGGCAGACGGTGGCTGATGGCGACCTTGGTGGCATACACCTCCTGCACGAACGGGACACCGGCGCGCTCTGCAAGACCCATGCCCGCAGAGCCGGACACGGCGCAGATCACAGGTTCGGTAATATTGAATTTATCGATCAGTCCTTTGATGACCTCGCGGGTCTTTTCCTTGATCATGGCGAAATGTCGCTCATAGCTCTTATGGATCAGATTCCCGTTATCATCCAGCACAACACACTTGATGGTGGTTGAACCGATATCAATACCTATTCTCATATGCGTTTTTTCTTGTTCCTTACTTGATTTTTTTCATATAGCTCAGATATCTGAGATTGATCTTTGACCACTTGAAGCCCAGCTTCCCAAGCTCAGCCACGGTATACTCGTTACTGATTGGCACGTTGGCAGACGAGGATGCAATGGCACTGTAGAAGGACAGCACGGCAACCTCTTTATCGGTGATCAGCTCCTTGAGCGACTTTTCAAAGATCTCGCTTCTCACCTGCTTGATGCTGCGGAACGTTTTCTTGGCCAGAGTGCTGATGGTGAACAGATGAGGGTTATACAAATTGTAGATGTTGTTGACGCGATTACTCAGTGAAAGTCTGACATAAGCATCGGCACATTCGTCCACGGGTGTGAAGTCAATGGGATATTCCGCGATCTCTTTACTGTAAACGCCTACCTTCATAAGACCCTTGTAGCGTCCGATAAAGCCGTTATCCTGCGCATTCTTCTGGAACACGCCGTCCTTCATTCTCCAGGTCAGGTTGCCAATACGGAAAATGTTGGCCTCCAACCCCTCTTCTCTTGCAAGCAGCACCGCTTCCTCTGCCTTATACTTGGAGTGAATGTATACGTTCTGCGAATATTCCTGGCCAATATCCAGGCTGAACTCGTCAAACTTTGCGTCGGGATTGTTCTGCGCCACAGTACCCGCACCGTGTACACTGGCAGTGGAGGTATGCTGCAGCACCGCGCCTGCCAGACGGCAGAAATCGATCACGTTCTGCGTGCCCTGCACGTTGGTGCGTTCAAAATCCGCATAATTGCCCGCGTGGCTGACGTTGGCGGCGGTATGGATGACCATGTCCACCTTTTTAGCAAGAGCCTGATAGTTTTGCTCGTCAAGTCCCAGCATGGGCTCGGCAATATCTCCGAGAATGACCTTATACGCAAAATACTCGTGCTCGCGCGGGAAATAATATTTCAGCGTATCCTTGAGCTTTTGCTCGTTACGCACAAGACAGATGACCGACATCTTGCGGCGCATCAGCTCGTGCAGAATATGAGAGCCAAGATAGCCCGTAGCACCCGTGAGCATGACGTATTTGATCTCTGCATCGTGCAGCTGATTGGAATTATGACGGATCAGCTCGTTGATATCGATCTTGCTCTGCTCACTCGATTCCTTATCCTTGACCGCCATGAGCACCTGCTCGAGCTGCTCGGCCGTGGGATGATCGTACAGCTCCTGCGCAGGCACACCGATCAGTGCGCCCACCTCCAAAGCCGCCAGACTGTCACCGCCCAGATCAAAGAAATCATCCTTGATTCCCACGTTCTTACAGCCAAGGATCTTTTCAAAGGCTGCGACAATCTTGATCTGCTCGGGCGTTGTGGGAGGCACGTTCTCCACCGTCTTTTTGCAAACCAACTCACTTACCATCTTGATCGCTTCCTTGCGCTTGATCTTCAGTGAGGTAGTCTTGGGGAAATCCCTTGCAATAAAATCGTACGAAACGATTCTCTTATAGGGCGGTGCTTCGTTATTATACTTTTTGATGCCGCCCTTGATGTCCTTGAGCAAGCACTTATCGTTGATATCTGTGGGCTGAATGGCCGCACAAAGCTTGCCGCGGCTTTCGTACACCATGATCTCCTTGATGCCGGGAATGACTGCCAGGTGTGCCTCCAGCTCCTCGGGATATATATTCTTGCCGTTATCCAGAATGATCAGATTCTTGGAACGGCCGGTGATATACAGATATCCGTCGCGGTCAAAGTATCCAAGGTCTCCCGTGCGCAGCCAACCGTCCTCGGTCATGGCCTCGCGCGTAGCCTCTTCGTTTTTATAATACCCGAGCATCACCCCATCGCCTCGGGTCAGGATCTCGCCATCCTCGATCTTGACGTCCATGTAATTGACCGGCTTGCCCACCGAGCCATGACGATTGATACCGGGATAGTTGGCTGAGATCAGCGGTGCGCACTCGGTCATACCGTAGCCCTGATACATGCTCACACCAAACTCCTCAAAGGTTTGGGCGATCTCGGAGCGCAATGCAGCACCGCCTACAATGACGCGGGAGAGGTTGCCGCCGAATTTTTTGAGCAGGCTCTTATAGAGCACACGTCTTGCATCAACGCCAAAGCGACCGAGCAGACGGTTGAGCTTTCTGGCAAAGCCGATCTTGCGCTTGTTTGCCCCGGTGGAAATGCCTTCCATGACCTTTTTGTAAAAGACCTCGGCGATCGCAGGCACGACCAGAATGACTGCAGGCTTGAATTTGCCCAGATTGGCCACGATATTCTCAAGCTTATCGTTGATGCAAACGGTTGCGCCGCAATACAGCACACCCAGATTGTCCACCGTCAACTCAAAGGTATGGTGAATGGGAAGCACCGACATGACAATGGGATACTTGATTCCACGGCCGAAATCCATGCGATAAATATCGGCAATATTGGCCACGATGCTCTTCTGACTGATCATGACGCCCTTGCTGACACCCGTCGTGCCCGAGGTGAATAAGATCTCCGCCATGGCATCCGGATCGATCCTGGGCAGCGGCACGTGCTTGGTCTCAAGAATACGCTGATATTGCTCACTTGAGAAATTGATGATCTCGGTCACGCGATTGTCCGCGCGCTCAATATTCTCAATCATGGGTGAAAACTCATCGGACAAAAAGACTGCATCCACGTCGCCCATGACCAAAAGGCCCAACATCTCCTCAGTTGAGAGCATCTTATCGATCGGAATGACCACGTTGTCACTGCAGGCAATGCCCAAAAAGGTCACCACCCATGCATAACTGGACGAGCCGATAATCGCGATATGCTTTTTGTGCCAGCCGCGCTCCGTCAAATAGGAGGCAAGCGCAAAAATATCGCTTCCGAATGTTTTGTATGTTTTTCTGACAATACTGTCACCTTCAATATATCTGTAGGCGTCTCTGCTCTCATAAGCAGTTGATATTTCCCGGACATATTCCTGCAGATCAGCGAGCGTTCTTTTCACAAGCATAACTCCTATCTTGTCATCTAAACGTTTCGGCATACAAAGCCATTTTACATTATACAACATTTCTTCGCTCTTGCCAAGATATATTTTTTGAAAATATTATCAATTTTTTATGGATATTCACTTAATAATGTAGAAATTCTCACCTGTTTTGGGAAAAGAACGCCCAAAATGTAACATTTGCAACATTTCGCATGACACCTGAAGCGTCAATCATGCTTTTGGCAAATCACATGCAAATCAGTGAAATTTGGAATTCTCCCCAAAATGACTTGACAAATCAAAATAAGTATGCTATAATCATATGGTCGATTTCGGGGTGTGGCACAGTTTGGTAGTGCGCATGGTTCGGGTCCATGAGGTCGCAGGTTCGAATCCTGTCACTCCGACCAAACCTTACTAATTCGAACGTTCGAAATTCAAAACGAATTGTGAACGGATTAGTAAGGTTTTTTCTATATTGTACGATTGATTATCGGTACTATCATTCTATATCTGCCTTGCATAATCTTGACATTTCCCCTTCGTTATGATATAATTTATTTGGCTTCTTCAGATAACGAGAAATACGTATAAATGTAAAAATTGAGGTGGAATAATGGCAAAGTCGCAACAGGTCAGATTATTGGAAAAGCAAATTAAGCAAGACAAAAATGCTGAACGTAAACGAGAGAGAGAAGCTCGTCAAGAGGCTATACGCATGAGAGCTGCATCCGTAGTAAACGGTCAGCCTTTTGTTGCGGGTTTCCGAATCATGGATGCTACAGCTGAAGAAGTTTTGAAATGCTTACTTGGATGCAAAAACGGTGAATCAAATCGTATTGAGTTTGATGATAGTATTTTGCCTGATTATGTTCATTTCTCTATTGGCATAGAATTGGAAAAGCTTGTTCAATATGGAATGATTGGAGGCTTGATCTCCTATGATAATGGCGGTTGGTGCGATCTCCTCCCTACTGCTCTTGTCTATTTTGAAAATAAAGATAACGCATTGCGTCAACAGGAGGAAGAAAAAAAGAAAATGTCACACGGAAATATTACTAACTATGGCAATATTGTATATGGAAACGTAACAAATTCCACATTGTCAGTTGACAATTCCATTCATGAAATAGAGCGAATGATTGATGAGCATGGCGGAGATGATAAGGCTGAACTGCTCGAATTATTAGAGGAAGTTAAAGAGCTTATTGACAATATGCAGACAAGTCGTAATATTCCCAAACAAAAGAGACTATTTCAGCGGATAAATGACCATGTTGTAAGACATGGTTGGCTCTATGGCGCGATTGTTCAACTTTTAGGCACCGCTGCAATGACCATGTTGGGATCATAACAGAGTGATAGCATTACCGAAAGGCGATATATCAGTGATATATTATAATCCCGATTTTTTAGCCTTTCGTTGTGTCCAGTGTAGCATAGGTCTCGCAGATGTAAACGTAAAAAAATATCACCGAAAAATGAAAATAGATATAGAACAGCCAGGTAGCAATACCTGGTTTTTTCTATATCCAAAAGCAATATTTTTTTG
>JAFQUG010000270.1 GCA_017408625.1 Clostridia bacterium
CGCTCTCACAGGATGAAAGTTTGGGTCGAGCCTTTTCAAAGGCTCGCAGGTCAAGGGCAGCGCCCTTGTCGCCTCCGCAGAGGCGAAACATTCTGAAACGGCGTTTTAATTTGCGCAGCAAATAATTTGCGTAGCAAATATTTCTTCTTTTGCGCCTACTTGCACAAAAAAGAACGGAGAGAATGATCTCAATGTTAAAGCATAAGGGAGTTACTTTCGTAAAGTAGCTTCCTTTTTGTTTTGTACTGCGGGAGCAAGTCCCCGCCCTACGGCGCTGTCCTTGACCCGAAAGCCTTTGAAAAGGCTCGAGCCAAACTTTCATCCTGCAAAGATGCTCCGTTGCGGTGTTGGCGTCCAAATTTTGTTTGTCATGATTTTTTGTTTTTCACCCAAACTAACCGTAGAAAACAAAAAAGGAAGCAAAACTATGGGTAAACTGGGTGAAAACTATCGGGTCAACGTGGCTACCGTCGACAGCCTCTTGCATCCCGATGACAATTTCGACGTGATTCGCAAGGTCCTGCGTATCGGATCTGACGAAATGACGCTTTACTATATCGACGGCTTTGTCAACGCAACCCCCATGCAAAAGCTGATGATGCATTTTCTCTCGCTGGACTCCATGCAGACTCCGCCCGACGGACAAAAATCCTCAGCCGAGCGATTTCTCGAATACAACGTGCCGCATGTTGAGGCGGAAACGACGGGGAATATCGACTTTATGCTCCAGATGGTGCTCTCGGGTGCCTCGCTCATTCTCGGATCGACCTTTGGCCCGCAAGCCATCATCGTGGATGCGCGGACCTATCCCGCCCGCTCGACCGAAGAGCCCGAGGGTGACAGAGTCATGGTCGGCTCTCGCGACGGCTTTGTCGAAACGCTGATTTTCAATACCGCGCTTTTGCGTCGCCGCGTGCGCGACACACAGCTGACCATGCAGTATTTTTCGATTGGCCGTCGCTCCAAAACCGACATCGTGCTGTGCTATCTTTCGGGTAAGGCCAATCCCGATTACGTGCGCATGATGCAAAAAAGGCTTGCCGCCATTGATACCGATGCGCTCACGCTCGGGCATCAGTCACTGGCCGAGTGCCTGATCAAAACGCGGTGGTATAACCCCTTCCCGAAGATCCGCTATACCGAGCGTCCGGATACTGCTGCTGCGCAGGTGCTGGAGGGAAGCGTGCTGATCTTCTGCGATAACTCACCGCAGGTCATGATCCTGCCTGTCAGCATTTTTGACTTTATGCAAGAGACCAACGACTATTATTTTACCCCGCTGACAGGCACGTATATCCGCGTCATTCGCTATATTGTGTTCGCACTCTCTCTGTTTTTGGTGCCTACGTGGTATCTGCTTGTTTCCAATGCGGCGATCGTGCCGGATTGGCTGGCCTTTATCATCCCTCGGGAGCACGGACGCATCCCCTTGATCGCACAGCTGCTTTTGACCGAGTTTATCATTGACGGGCTGCGCATGGCCTCGCTCAATACGCCAAGCATGCTGTCCAATTCGCTCTCTGTTGTGGGCGGTCTGATACTCGGCGACTTTGCGGTGGGCATTGGCTGGTTGATCCCCGAGGTCATTTTGTATATGGCGTTTGTGGCCATTGCCACCTTTACGCAAAGATCCTATGAGCTTGGATATGCCTTCAAGTTCTTGCGCATTGGTCTATTGATCATGACCGCGATCGGAAACGTCTGGGGCTATGGCATCGGTGTCGTGCTCATTCTTGTGCTCCTGGCAACGAACAAAACGCTCAATGGTAAGCGGCAGTATCTCTATCCGCTCATTCCGTTTGACGGGCGCGCCCTTCTGACGCTGTTGGTCAGACGTAAAAAGCAGAGCGACATCCATGCGCGTCACTAATGTGACGCGCAGTGAAATTAAGAGCAGAAAAGCACGAAACTCTGTAAGTGTCGTACCTTTCTTCGCCATTTCCCGAGATTTCTTTTTGCGGGAAATATCGCAAAAATAAATAATTGGGAATAAATGTAATTAATAACATGAATTAGTAAAATAGCGGGTGCAACTTTAGGATTGTACCCGTTATTTTTCGCAAAAGATACAAAAAAACCGAAAGAATTTTTGAAAAAGTGCTCATCCCCCTATTGCGTTTTTTTTGCAATAAGTTTATAATAAATATACCCGATGTGGGGGAATGTGGAGCGAAGTGTTGAATTTGCCCCGCGTGTCGTCCCCGAATTTGACGGAAAGGAGGATCGCTGCTGTGTTAACAGGTGAATATCGGCACAGTGTGGATGCCAAAAACAGATTGTTTATTCCCGCCAGGCACCGCGAGGAGCTCGGAGAAGAGCTGATCGTGGCGCGTGATATCCGCGGTCCCAGGCTCAAGGTCTTTTCCGTCGAGGGCTGGGAAGCTTATATTGCCCCCATCAAAGAGCAGGAAAGAAAGATTGCCGAGCCTGCATTGCGCTATCTGCACCGTAATGCGGTCAAGGTCACTCCCGATTCACAGGGGCGTATTCTTTTACCGCAGGCACTTTTGGATTATGCACAGGTGGAAAAGAATGCCGTGGTTGTGGGCAACTGCGATTGCGCAGAGATCTGGTCTGAGGCTTTGTATGAAGCAGAAATTGCCGCCGAGAGCGCAGAGGATCTGCGCGCAAAGCTGGAGCTTTACGGGTTGTGATGATGGAAGAACAGGTATTTTCTCACGTTTCGGTGCTGCTGCAGGAGTGCATGGACGCGCTTTGCATCAAGCCCGACGGAATATATATTGATGGAACTGCAGGCGGCGGCGGTCATTCGAGCGAGATCGCCTCGCATCTTGAAACGGGTAAGCTGATCGCGCTGGATCGCGACATGAGTGCCGTCAAGGCTGCCGGAGCAAGACTTGAAAAATACGGAGAGCGCGCACAGGTTGTGCACAGCAATTTCTCCGAAATGGCACAGGTGTGCCGTCAGCTCGGGATCGAGGGCGTGGACGGCGTGCTCTTGGATCTGGGCGTTTCCTCGTATCAGCTGGATACGGCGGATCGCGGCTTTTCCTATATGGCAGACGCGCCTTTGGATATGCGCATGAACCGCGAGGATACGCTGGATGCGTACACCGTGGTCAATACCTATACCGAGCAGCAGCTCAAAAAGATCATTTACGATTACGGAGAGGAGCGATTTGCGCCCCGCATTGCCCAACGCATCGTGCAGGAAAGGGAAAAACAGCCCATTCGTACCACGGGCGAGCTGGTCAATGTTATCAAGGCAGCCATGCCCGCAGCTGCCAAGGAGGGGGGACATCATCCCGCAAAGCGCACCTTCCAGGCCATTCGCATTGAGGTTAACGGTGAGCTATCGGTTATCGAGCCCACCATTCGCGATGCCGTTTCACTGCTTAAGCCGGGCGGCAGAATTGCGATTATCACCTTCCATTCGCTGGAGGATCGCTTGGTCAAGCAGACCTTCGCATCCTTGGCGTCCGGCTGCACCTGCCCACGCGATTTTCCCGTGTGCGTGTGCGGCAAAAAGCCGCTGGTGGATATCATCAGCCGCAAGCCTGTCTTGCCAAGTGAGCAAGAGCTTGCAATCAACCCACGCTCGCGCAGTGCAAAGCTTCGCGTAGCACAAAAACGATACGATAATCAGTAGGAGGACCCGATGGAGCACAGCATGCAAGCTAAGAAACCTCAATATACCGCTCGCTCGGATTACGTGCAGGCCTTGTGTGAACGATACAAGGATCGAGGCATTGCCGCGCACGTCAGATTGGATGCCAAGCGACAGGAGCGTGAAGAGGCCATCTCTCACGCGATGGCCCCCGGTGCGTATATCATGGCGGAGAAGGTGTCGGACGGTAAGGCAGATAAGTACCGTACGGGTCTTTACAAGGGCAAGCGGCACATGACTGCAGATGATTTTGTGCGTTATTATCACGATCAGCGCAGTTACAAGATGCCTAATTACAATATCAGAACCGAAGCCCCCACGCAAGCGGCGGAGTCGG
This sequence comes from Clostridia bacterium, assembly GCA_017408625.1. The sequence goes on from JAFQUG010000270.1 coordinate 3,966, forward strand.
GCGCGGTCATGGGAGGGCAATCGCCAAAAAAAGCCCTGTGGCTTACGATGAGCGAGCAAATGCCCGTGTCGGTGCGCAAATATCTGGAAAGCCCCGCGACCGCAAGGCTGGCTGAGATTTCCGGAGATTGGTTCCCGATCGAAAAGGTTGAAAAGCGAGAAAAGAGCGACGCAAAGAAGATGCCCGCAGGCGTGCTTGGCGCGATGCTGGCTGTCACACTTTGCTGCGTGATGATCGTTGGTAGCTCGGTTATGGTAAGCCTGTCCATCAGAGAAGCGAGCATTCTGCAAAGCGAGCTGGATGCACTGGATAAGCAGTATACAACCCTGAACACTGAGCTGTCGCTCAAAAACGATATGCTGGAGATCGAAAGGATCGCTGTCGAGGAATACGGCATGGTGCGCTCTGATTTCGTTTCTACCGAGGTGCTGAGCACAGATAGCGAAAACACAGTAGAGGTTTATGAAACAAAGGGCGAATTCGGACGGGGTCTGTCGAATTTGCTCAGTGCGATCGGAATTCTTGCAAACTGAGTCGCATAGCCTTGCATAAAAGGCAAGTGCATTTCATAAATTGACATTGACAGGACAAGATAGATCCGATATAATGGAAATGATCGGACTTGAAATGGCGGTGGGCGCAGCTTTTCGGCAATGGCCGAGGGGAGTGCTTCGACTCTTGCCTGCGCAGGAGACGGACACGGGCGTCCGCCGCATTTTTGATCAAAATGCAAAAAAACAGAAATTTGCCTTGGGGGCAAATTTCTTCCATAACGTTCCGCACAGCGGAACATATCACTTTCGCGAAGCGAAAATATCACTTTTGCAAAGCAAAAATATCACGTTTCGCCCACGGCGAAACATTTCACTGCGGAAATGCGGTTGCAAACCGCCATTTCCGCTCTACGGGAGGATACGGAGTTGAGTCTTCATACAACGGATACAAAAACACTAAAAAGGGCAGCGGTACTTGGTTTTCTGGTATCGCTGGCTTTTGCGTTACTGTTGCTCCGCATTCTTTTGCTTCAGACCGTAGAATACGAAAAATACCAGGCCAAGGTCATCAGCCAGATCACCACGGAGACGGTCATCGAGGCGGATCGCGGCGCGATCTATGACGCCAACGGCATCCTGCTTGCGGGCAATATCACCACCTATCGTGTGTTCATTGCTCCCCGTACCATCAAGGCGCAGAGCGAGGAGACGGGCGTGGATTATGCGGATATGATCTCGTATGGCCTTTCCGAGATTTTAGAGGACGTCAGCTATGAGGACGTACAGTATCAGACCTCCAAAACGCATTACCTGGACAGAACCGTAGCGCGCAAGGTGACCTCGGATATTGCCAAGCAGATCCGCGAGTTTGTTGCCAAGAACAGTCTTGAGGATATGGTCTTTCTGGAGGCGACCGCGACCCGCTATTACCCCTACGAATCGCTTGCCGCGCACACCATCGGTTTTACCAACAGCGACGGTGTGGGCATTTACGGCTTGGAATATACCTATGAAGAATATCTGAAGGGTACGGACGGCAAATACGTGACCGCGCGTGATGCAGACGGCAACGAGATGCCCTACGATTATGAAAGCATGATCCCCGCAGTGCCGGGCTATCAGATCAATACCACCATCGACGTGTTCGTGCAGAATGCGCTTGATGAGCAGGTCAAGGCCGCATACCTGGAATCGGGTGGAGAAAACCGCGCGTGCGGTATCGTCATGGACGTCAACACGGGTGATGTGTTGGCCATTTCGGTCTATCCCACCTTCAATCTCAACAGTCCATGGACACTCAATGAGGAAAGCCTGAGGGTGCTGGAGGAGAGCGGCTTTGCCGCGGACAGTGAGGAATACGGCACGCTTAAGCAGGAGCTATTGCTGACCACCTGGAATAACAAGGCGGTCACCGAGGTATATATGCCCGGCTCGACCTTCAAGATCATTACCGCGGCTATGGCACTGGAGGAAAATCTGGTGCAGCTGTCCGAGACCTCCTTCTGCCCCGGCTATCATATCGTCAACGGCCATAAGATCAAGTGCCATAAGGTACAGGGGCATGGCACGCTGACCTTCCCCGAGGGCATTCAGCAATCCTGCAACCCCTGGCTGATGAAGCTGGGCGAGCGCATCGGCACCTCGAATTTTTACCGTTACTTCAAATCGTTCGGCTACTTTGAAAAAACAGGCATCGACCTGCCCGGAGAGGGAAGCACTGTTGAAGGCGTCACCTTCTGGAATAAGGGCACGTTTGAGAGCGCGGACATTTATCTTGCCACAGCATCGTTTGGCCAGAACTTCAAGATCTCGGTGCTTGGCCACGTGACGGCCATCGCAGCCGTAGCAAACGGCGGTGATCTGGTCACGCCCAGATTGGTCAAGAGTATTACGGACACCAAGGGCAACGTGATCCAAAGCTTTGAGCCCCAGATCAGACGCCAGGTCATCAGTGCACAGACCTGCAAGACCATTTCGCAGATCCTGGAGGAGGGTGTTTCGGGC
>JAFQUG010000271.1 GCA_017408625.1 Clostridia bacterium
GCGCCATGAAAGCGTCAGCCTGCTCAAACCATTCCTTGGCAGCGCCGCCGTAAGTGACCATGTTGTAGTCCTGACCCAGCTCATACTTGGTCTTGAAAGAGTCGTTTGCAACTGCCTTACCGTCAGCAGTATACTTAACAGTGATGTCTGCAGTGTCGAGAACGCAAGATACGATCTTGCCATCTGCGTCAACCGTAACAGCTGCTGCGGTGATGGCTACCTTGCCCTGGCCGTCAGCATCCTCGGTTGCGCTGTCAGCCTTGGAAACATTGGTGTAAACGCCAAGACCGAACTTAAGGGTTTGGGGCTCCTTGTCGCAGCTGACCAGCGTCATAGCGGACAGCAGCAGAAGAGCTGTGAGGAGTGTGCAAAGAATTTTTCTCATAAATTCTCTCCTTATAATTTTTATGATATTCATCATATCTTTTGCATTATAACATACAAATATTGGCTTGTCAATACTATTTCCTCTCGGGAATACGTTTTATTAGCAAAGCTCCGCAAATTCCTATCAACACACCGGAAACCGTACCCGTAACAGCCAATACGACGAGATAATAACCGAGCTCGGCAGTGCCTAAAAGCACCATAGCCATCAGAATTTGTCCTACGTTATGAAGTACACCGCCCGCAACACTGACACCCACGACCGACAAAACATCCAACTTTTTGAGCAGCAGCATGCCAAGCAAGCTCAGCACCGCTCCCGCAATGCTGTATGCAAATCCCATCATGTTGCCAAACAGCAACGCGACAGCTACCACACGGACAACGGATACGAGCGCAGCCTCCTTAAAGCCATAGCGGTAAAGCAAAAAAATGATCACGATATTGGGCAATCCCACCTTAATTCCGGGAATCACTGTAATGATAGGCGGAATCAAAATCTCAACGTAAGCAAGTACCAGCGCAAGCGCGGTGCAAAGGCCGAGAAATGCTGTTTTTTGTGCGGCATTCTTCATCTCTGTACTCCTTTATGCAACCACGTCGGGACCGCTCTCAAAATCCTTGGTTTGCACCGTAACGACAACTTTGTTCGGAAGACACACAATGCTCTCCCCCTTTCTGGAGATCGGCTTGTGTGCTGCACAAATGCCGTCCGGGCAAGTGGCCTTTTCGATATAAGCCTTTCCGTCCTTGATCACCAAGAGATTGAGTTGCTCTTTGCTTTCACCGGTGCGGATCTCCACAATGGTATCCGTATCAAGCTGATACGTACCAAAGATCTCTCCGTTTACCTTGACTACTACCTCATCACCGCCCGGGCGCAGAAAATAAAAGCCCAGCCCCAGACAGATGACAACAGCCAGCAGCGCGGCTATAAAAATAATATCGTTTCTCAGTTTACTTCCACCGCCTATGACGGCGGTGGAAGTTGTTTTCTCTGTATTCATATTATTGCGGTTCAAAGGGTTTCTCCAGATCCGGAAAGTTTGTATGCTTCAGGCATCCGGTCGGGCAGCTTGCGACGCACGTACCGCAGCCGGTACACTTATCATAATCAATTTTCGCCAGATTATCCTTCACCGTGATGGCATTTTCGGGACAATTCTTTTCGCACTTTTTGCAACCGATGCAAGCATTGGAACAAGCCTTGCGCGCGTCAGCGCCCTTATCCTTATTGTTACACATAACAGTGACCTTTGTTTCCTGAGGCACCAGAGAAATGATACGCTTGGGACATACGTCTACGCAAAGTCCGCAGCCAAGGCAGCGCCTGGTGTCAACACGCGCTACGCCGTCCTGCGTGCAGATTGCATTTGCCGGGCAAGCATTTGCGCAGTCACCCAGACCCAGGCACCCGAAATTACAAGCCTCCGGACCGCCGTAAATGGCAGAAGCAGCCTTGCACGATTCAATGCCAACGTATTCTGCCTTCATATTGACCGCAGCGCACGTACCGTTGCAATGCACATAGGCAACAACATCCTTGGGTGCTTCAACCTCGACCCCAAGGATCTCGCCGATCTCGCATGCTACGGTTTCAGCACCGGGCACGCAAAGGTTGGGCTTTGTCTTCCCGTCCGCCAGTGCGGCTGCGTAGTCGTCGCATCCCTTGAATCCGCAAGCGCCACAGTTGATGCCGGGCAGACATGCGCGGATCTTTTTCGCGGTTTCGTCTTCCTTGACAGCAAAAAACTTAGAGACAAGTGCAAGCAGAATTGCCAAAAACAAGGATACGGCAGCAGCAACCGCCAAAGCGATTAAAATATCAATCCACATACTCGTGTATCCTCCTTTACGCAAACAGATTGTCCACAATGCCGCTAAAGCCCATGAACGCAAGGGAGATAAACGATGCTGCGATCAGCGTGATCGCAATGCCCTTGAAGGGAGCGGGCACTTTGCTTTCATCAATTCTGGAGCGCATACCAGAAAACAGCACCATTGCCAGCAAGAAGCCAAGACCGCATCCAAGAGAGCTGACCATGGATTCGATAAAATTGAAGCCATCGGTGATATTGTTGATCGCCACGCCAAGCACCGCACAGTTGGTGGTGATCAGCGGCAGATACACGCCAAGACCCTTATGGAGTGAAGGCGACACCTTCTTCAAGAAGATCTCGAGCATCTGCACAAGGGCAGCAATGACCAAAATAAAGATGATAGTCTGCAGATAACCCAGGCCAAGCTTATCCAGTACGAAATACTGAATCGGCCAGGTTACGGCCGTTGCAAGCAGCATGACCGCAGTGACCGACACACCCATACCGGTTGCCTGATCCAGCTTTTTGGAAACGCCGAGGAACGGGCAGATGCCAAGGAAGCGGCTGAGCACGTAGTTATTGACCAAGACGGAGGACATCAGAATGATAATTAACGTTTTCATTGAGCCTGCTCCTCCTTTGCCACAGCGTTACAAGCACCGCTCGCCGTACAATGTCCTGCAGAGGGGCATCCTGCGCAAGAGAAGCTCTTTTTTAGGGGAGCTTTGCCGCGCGTAATGATAAACACAAGCGCGATCAAGAGGCCGTAAACCAGCATACCGCCGGGAGCTTTTGTCATGATCTCGATCTTGAAGGGCTCAAGGAACGGAATCGAAATACCTGCAAAGCTTGCATTGCCAAGTACCTCGCGTACAGTCGCCATCGCCACAAGGGCGATCGTAAAGCCGATACCCATGCCAAGGCCGTCCAGCGCAGACTTGCCTACGGAATTTTTACCTGCGAACATTTCGGCTCTGCCGAGAATGATGCAGTTTACGGTAATGAGTGCAAGGTAAACACCTAACATATCGTAAAGTCCCGGGAAATATGCATGCACGATCATTTCCACGATGGTAACAAAGCCTGCAATGATCACAATATAGCAAGGAATACGAACAGATTCGGGAATGATCTTACGCAAAAGCGAGATCAGCATATTGGAGCATACAAGCACTGCAAGTGCTGCAATACCCATACCAAATGCACCCACGACGTTGGTGGTAGTGGCAAGCGTCGGACACGTGCCGAGAATCAATACCAGCACGGGGTTTTCTTTGATAATACCCTTGAGCAGAATGCCAAGATTGCTGTTATTCTTCATTTGCCACACCTCCTTCCAGAATTCTCACGGCTTCAAAGGCGCGTTCAATTGCCTTCATATATCCGTTGGTCGTAATGGTCGCACCGCTGATTCCGTCCACCTCTTTGTAGGATTCAGACGTTTTGCCGTCAAACTGACTGTAGTAGGATTCCTCACCGCAAACAGCACCGTAGCCACCGCTTTCCTCATGTGCAACCGTCAAGCACTTTTGAATCGTTCCCTCGGGAGTGATCACAACACAGATCTCAATGGGAATATTTCTTCCGGGCTGATATGCATGGTCGTCACCAAGATAAGCAAATCCGATGCCGTTGATATTGATGATATAGTTGCCTTGTGCGGTCTTTTGGACCATGGTGATATTCTTGTTGATTCCGCTGTCTGCGGTATCAACCGTCGTTTGTGTTTTTGCAAGCTCCGCCTTAGCCTTGGCAAGCGTTGCATGATCCGCGCTTACACCCTCGGCAAGCACTTCCCCGTTGGCATCAACACCGATAAAGGTCTTATCAGACACATAAACGAATCCGCTGTCATTCTTTGCTGCATAGACAAAGTCAATGACGTCGTCACCAAATACGGGCATCTTGATAAACTCACCGTTTGCTGCAGGCAAGGCTGCTGCAAGGTTATCGGCAAAGATCTCTTCTTCTGTGCGAAGATCGGCAGAGCCACCGGACATGATAATCGCGGCATTGATGGCATCCTTGATCGCATCCTTATAAGCCTGCGTTGTCTTGGTAGCACCCGAAATGGTCTCAACTGCAGCTACCTGCTCGGCATTCTTGTCGGTGAAGTTTTCGCCGTAAGTCTTTTCCTTACCCAAGGTTTCGGTCGAGGAAAGACACTTTGCACCGCTGACGGTGCCGTCTGCTCTGACACCGCAGATAATCACAAAGTTATTACCATAACCGGTGGTGGTCAGCTGAATGACAAATCCGCCGCCTTCTTCCTTATGGGCCTGTGTAACGGTTGCGGGCAATTCATATGCAGAGAGATCAACAGCTTCGAAATTCTTCCCTTCGGGCATGACCTCAAGCAATGCAGCGTTTGCTGCAGCGTTCTGGTTTTCTTGAATGATGGGAGCGGTAATGCTGTTCACAAGAGCTAACAGGACCGTCATGACCGTACAAATTCCTACGAGAACGATAATAGACTTGATTGATTTTTTCATGCCTTCTTACCTCCCGCTACCAGAATCTTGTGCCTTGTCCAGGAGTCGATATAAGGATTGAGGATATTCATCAGCAGGATCGCAAAGGAGACACCCTCGGGATACGTGCCGAAATATCTGATCAAGAACGTGATCATACCCGCTCCAAACGCAAAAATGATCTTTCCCCAAGCGGTCGAAGGAGAGGTCACGTAATCGGTTGCCATAAAGATCGCACCCAGGAACAAGCCTCCCGAAAGCGTCATGGTCAATGCCATATTCACGTCAAAGCCTTCCATAAACAGGCTTGCAACAAATACGGTACCGATAAATACAACGGGAATATGCCATGTAATGACCTTGCGCACCAACAAGTACACAAAGCCGATCAGCAGTGCCAGCACGCAGACCTCGCCAATTGCGCCGCCGCGCAGACCCAAGAACAAATCAAGTATGGAAGGCAGTTGGTCGACAGTCTCTGCGCTCAGAGGTGTTGCCGAGGAAACGGTATCCACGATCACGGGCAGACCGGCCTTGGCCATAGAGCCGAACGCGATCAGCATAAATACGCGCGCAGCGATCGCGGGGTTGACTACATTGCAACCAATACCGCCAAACAAACACTTGACTACGATGATGGCAAACAAAGAACCGACGACACACTGGAAAATCGTGATGCCGAGATTTTGCTCGACAACAGACAGGTTGAGTGCCAGCAAAAGACCGGTCACGGCAGCACTCAGATCACCAACCGTCTGTTTTCTTTTGGTGATCAGGTTGAACAATGCTTCAAATCCGATACAGCTGATCACACACGCTGCAATGATAACCAGAGATTTCCAACCGAAGATGATCGTGCCTGCGATCGTGGTGGGCAACAATGCGATCAGCACGTCGAGCATAATGCGTCTGGTGGAATTGCCGCTGTGAATATGAGGAGAAACGGCAAGCTTTACCTGATTGCTCATGACTTATTCTCCTCCTTTGCTTTTTCTTCTCTTAAGAATATCTTAGCCAGCTTATTGGTCTGTACCAAGGGGCGGTTGGCGGGACATACGAAGCTGCAGCAGCCGCATTCCATGCAGCCGTTGACAAGCAGCTTGTCCAGTGCTTCAGCATCCTTTTTATCGTAAGCTCTCAGAATTTCGGCGGGAGCAAGACCAAACGGACATGTGTTGGTGCACTTACCGCAGCGAATGCAGGCCGTAGTCTCGGGAAGCTTAGCTTCCTTTTCACTCAATGCAAGAATTGCGTTGGTGTTCTTCATGATCGGCGCTTCTGCATTCGGAACGGTAATTCCCATCATAGGTCCGCCATAGATCAGCTTTGCGGGCTGTGCAGTCAAACCTCCGCAATAGTCAAATACATCCTGCATGGCCGTGCCGATCGGCACGATGACAATCCCGGGCTTTTTTACGGTAGCACCGTCCACGGTCACGCACTTTTTGACAAGCGGCATGCCTGTCTGCAAATAACCGCCGATCGCAGCAAGCGTGGTGCAATTGATTACGATGCAGCCCATATCAATGGGCAGCTTGCCCACGGGGATCATACGCCCGATCGCCTTATACACAAGTACCTTTTCACCACCCTGAGGATA
>JAFQUG010000272.1 GCA_017408625.1 Clostridia bacterium
GCAGAGCCCTTGGTCGCGCCCGCAGGCGCGAAACTTATCCAATCGCCGTTTTTTTGGTTCTTTTTTTGCGGCTACTTGCTCAAAAAAAGAACGGAAAGAATCTTCTCAATGTAACACATCCGAACCCTTTTCCCACTTTTTTCTTTGATACCACTGGCGCAAAGAAAAAAGTTCACAAAAAAGAAACGCCGAGATGTATTTCGCCTCTGCGGAGGCGACGAGGGCTCTGCCCTCGACCTGCGACCTTTTTGAAAAAAGGTCGATCAAAAACTTTCGTTCTGTTTTACTTAACTTGAATTTGGAGGCATCTCTTGACTACCCTACTGACAAAGTTATTTATCAAGAATCCCGATGCCGTGGGCGACGTGCGCGTGCGCTCGGCTTACGGCACTATGGTCAGCATTGTTTGCATCGTGCTGAATCTGCTGGTTGCCGCAGGCAAAATCGCCGTGGGTGCGCTGTTTGGCGCGATCTCGATCATGGCTGACGGTATGAATAACCTTTCCGACGCGGGTTCTTCGTTGGTCTCGCTGATCAGCTTTCGCATGGCTGCCAAGCCTGCCGACCGCGAGCATCCCTTCGGACACGCAAGAATCGAATACGTGGCCTCGCTTTTGGTCTCGGTCATCATCATCCTGGTCGGCTGGACGCTGTTCCGCGATTCTATCCAGACGCTGATCGCGCTTTTGCAAAGCACCGAGCCCGCCGAGGTTGCAAGTGCGACCTGGCTTACCTACGTCGTGCTTGGCATCTCGATTGCGGTCAAGCTGTGGATGTTCTTCTTTAACAAAAAAATCGCAAAAAAGATCGATTCCTCGGTCATGCGTGCCACCGCCACCGACTGCATATCGGACGCGGGCGCAACGCTTGGCGTGCTTGCAGCACAGATCGCGGCTGCATACCTGGGCTGGCCCTGGCTGGACAGTGCGGTGGGCATCGGCATCTCGGTGCTGATCATCATTGCGGGTATCCGCGTGCTGGGCGAGACAAAAAATTCCATTCTCGGCGAAGCACCGGCTGATGACGTGGTAGAGAGCATCAAGGCACTTGTGGGCGAGTATCCCGAAGCAATCGGCATTCACGATATGATGGTACACAGCTACGGCCCCGGCCATTACATCGCATCCTTGCACGTGGAGGTGGATGGCAGCGCGGACGTGTTCCACACGCACGACGTCATCGACAATATCGAAAAACGCCTGCACGAGCAGCTTGGCATCATTGCCACCATTCACATGGACCCCATCGTGACCAATGACGAAACGGTCAACACGCTGCGCGAGCGCACGGCTATTCTGCTCGGAAGCATTGACCAAAGCCTTTCCATGCACGACTTCCGCGTAGTGTCCGGCCCCTCGCATACCAATCTGATCTTTGATATTGAAGCACCCTATGAGTGCAAGCTCAGCGACGCCGAGATCAAGCAAAAGGTGGCAGCAGGACTGGCATCCTGGGAGGGAACGCATTTTGCTGTGCTGACCGTGGACAGGCAATAACCGCATTCGTTTGCATCTTTGCAAAATATTCTTGCAGAAAACGACATATTTTGTCTGCAAATGTGCCAAAATATGAAAGTTTACAAATAAAATATTGCAAAAGTACTTGAAAAAAGCAGGGAAGTATGCTATACTAACCCTGCTTTATTCTTTTATTACCGGAAAGGGGTGTGCTTGATGCCCTACATCAATCCCGACAACCAGACGAAAATCATCAACGAAATGAACGAGCTTCTGGAGACCTCCAGAAGCGCATATAAGATTCCCAAAGAAGCCTTTGATAACCACCGCGTCAAACGCGGACTGCGTGAGGTGGACGGCACGGGAGTCACCGCAGGTGTCACCAAGATCGGTAACGCGCACGGCTACGTGGTCAACGAGGGCGAAAAGGAGGCCGCAGAGGGCGTTTTGCGCTATCGCGGCTTTGACGTCAACGATCTGATCAATAATTTCATTGCCGATGGCCGCTTTGGCTTTGAGGAATGCATTTTCCTTCTGTTCTTCGGCCATTTGCCCACCGATGCAGAGCTTGCCGAGTTCAACGACGTCATCTCGGCCTACCGTCGCCTGCCGCCTCGCTTTACCGAGGATATCCTGCTCAAGGCACCCAGCCCCTCAATCATGAACAAGATGGCTACCGCGGTGCTGTCGCTGTATTCCTATGACCCCAATCCAGACGACACCTCGCTGGATAACATGATGCGTCAGAGCATGGAGATCACAGCGAGATTGCCTGTGATCGCAGCGCAGTCGTATGCGGTCTACCGCAGCGCGTTCCACGACGAAAGCTTGAATATTCACAATCCCGTGGACGGCCTTTCGACCGCGGAGAACTTTTTGCGTGTGCTGCGCCCGGACTCGTCTTATACCGAGAAGGAGGCAAGACTTCTGGACGTTGCGCTGGTCGTGCATGCAGAGCATGGCGGCGGTAATTGCTCCACCTTTGCAACGCGCGTGCTGTCCTCCTCGGGTACGGATACGTATTCCGCCATCGCAAGCGGCATTGGTGCACTCAAGGGTCCCAGACACGGCGGTGCGAATATCAAGGTGCAGGGCATGTTCGATTGCATCAAGGAAACTGTGGCTGACCCCTGGGATGACGGCCAGTTGACCGACTTTTTGGTCAAGGCACTCAACAAAGAAGTGTACGACCATTCGGGTCTGATCTACGGCATGGGTCACGCGGTCTATACCTTGTCCGACCCCAGAGCCGTGATCTTGAAGCGTTATGCCAAGGAGCTGGCGTATGAAAAGGGCTACGGCAGGGATTTTGAGCTCTTGGAAAAGGTGGAACGCTTGACACCGCAGATCTTCTGCGAATTCAAGGGCGTGGATCGTCCCATGTGCGCCAATCTCGATATGTATTCGGGACTTGTGTACCGCATGCTGTATATCCCCGTGGAAATGTATACGCCCCTGTTTGCCATCGCCCGTGCTTCGGGTTGGTGCGCACACAGAATGGAGGAGTACATCACTGCCAACAAGATCATCCGTCCCGCGTACCGTTGCATCTCAAAGAGCAAGGAATACGTGCCGATGGGGAACAGATAATCAAAAAGAAACCGCCGGGCTGCGAAAAGCGCAGCCCGGCATTTTTGTGCGAAAGGGAAATATAGTCAATCATTGTTTACACATTTGTGCGTCTTTTGGCCAATATTTTGGCATTTTTCTATTGATTATCTTGAATATCTATGGTATAATGATATGATTGTGTAGCCGCACGGGAGCCGAACCGAATTGCCCGAGGGCGATTCATTTTCGCATCTTTCGGCGTGCTTTTACTCGCAAGATCGTAACTTTCGTCCCGGGACGCTCCCGAGGACTTGTATATATGGAGGAATGGTTTTGAGAAACACCATGAAGCTGCGCTCGGGTGCGGTCATCCGTGAGGTGACGCGCAAGGAAGCCGACGCAAAGAATTATTTGACCCGTAACGTGCTCACGCAGATGCATCTGATGCCCTCGGGTGACCCTTGCGCATACGAGCAGAACGAGGATGGCAGCATTATCTACTATTTCGACCCCGCCCGTGTGGTGGAAGCTCCCCCCGAGCTTTGGTACTATCCCACGGCAAAGACCGACCCCATGACGCTGGAGAGCGGCACTGTGATCGAGCGCATGAGCATCAAGCGCGCCGCAACCTACGGCTATTATACCAAGGAAAGACTCTATCAGATGCACTATGAGGTCATTGAGGAGCCTGTCGCGTACACCGTTCGCAATGATAAGTCGATCATGTACTTCTATGACAAGAAAACGGCTGTTCGTCTGCCTCTGAGCTGCGTCAAGTGCGGCAAGGACGTCCGCTACAAGAGAAAGCTGTGCGTTGCTTGCTATGAAGAGGAAATGGCTGTGCGTCGCGCGGAGGGTGACGCACACAGAAACGCATCCTATGGCTATCACCGTGACCGTGTGCTGTTCTTTGACCTTGAGCTGACCGGTGTGTACGATCACGACGAGATCATTTCGATCTCAATCACCAACGCGCTTGGCGAGGTCATCATGGATACCTTGGTCAAGCCTGTCCGCAACAAGAAGTGGAAGAGAACAGAGAAGATCCACGGCATTACCCCCGAAATGGTGCAGGATTCGCCCACGCTGGAGGAGCTGACGCCCCGCATCAAGGAGATCTTTGCCGAGTGTGATAATCTGATCGCTTACGGCGTTTCCACCGACTACAGCCACATCAAGTACATCTACGAAACCGCGGCCGAGCGCGAGGCTCTTCACGATAAGACCCGCTGCTGCGCCAACGAGTTTGTCAGATATATTCATGAGCACCGCCCCGATGTGGTGCACGCCTCTCTGGTAGATGCCATGGAGACCATGGGCATTGCCTGGGATGGCATTCCGCATACCTCCATTGCGGATACCATTGCATGCCAGAAGGTCTGGGATGCGTTGTTCCCCCACTATTATCTTGGA
>JAFQUG010000273.1 GCA_017408625.1 Clostridia bacterium
GAACACGGCGGTCCGCTACAAGGACGTCAAGATCAACATCATCGACACCCCCGGGCACGCGGATTTCGGCGGCGAGGTGGAGCGTATTTTGAAGATGGTCAACGGCGTTATCCTTCTCGTTGACGCCGCGGAGGGTCCCATGCCCCAGACGCGCTTCGTTTTGCAAAAGGCTCTGGAATTGAACCACCGCGTCATCGTTTGTATCAACAAGATCGACAAGCCCGACGCCCGCCTTGGCGAGGTGGAGGACGAGATCCTTGAGCTTCTGATCGACCTGAATGCCAGCGACGAGCAGCTGGACTCCCCCATGCTTTACTGCTCGGGCAGAGAGGGCAAGGCCTCCTTTGATCCCGATAACCTGGGCGATGACCTCACCCCCCTGTTTGAGACCATCGTGGACTATATCCCCGCCCCCGAGGGCGATGAGGACGGCGAGCTGCAGCTGCTGGTCTCCTCGATCGACTACAACGACTTTGTGGGCAGAATCGGCATCGGTCGTATTGAGCGCGGCCGCCTCAAGGTCAATCAGGACGCACTGATCTGCAACTACTACTCCGATGCAGCTCCCAAAAAGATCCGCATCGTCACGGTCATGCAGATCGACGGCCTCAACCGAGTTCCCGTGGAAGAAGCCAAGGTGGGCGACATCGTTTGCTTCTCCGGCGCGGGCGATATCTCGATCGGTGACACCATCACCTCGACTACCTGCCCCGAGCCGCTTGAATTCGTCAAGGTCAGCGAGCCTACCATGGAAATGACCTTCTCGGTCAACAATTCCCCTCTGGCCGGCAAGGAAGGCAAGTTCGTCACCTCCCGTCAGATCCGCGACAGACTCTACCGCGAGCTGCTCAAGGACGTTTCGCTGCGTGTCAACGACGGTGACACCACCGACGAATTCCGCGTTGCGGGCAGAGGCGAAATGCACCTCTCCATTCTGCTGGAGACCATGCGCCGTGAGGGCTTTGAGCTGGCATGCTCCAACCCCCGCGTGCTGTTCCGGGAGATCGACGGAGTCAAGTGCGAGCCCATGGAGCGCGTCACGCTGGACGTTCCCAACGAGTACGTTGGTGCCGTTGTGGAAAAGCTGGGCCAGCGCAAGGGTGACCTCTTGGAAATGAACCCCTTAGGCTCGGGCAACCGCATGAGAATTGAATATCTCATTCCCTCCCGTTGCCTGTTCGGCTACCGCTCCGAGTTCTTGACCGCCACCCACGGTGAAGGCACCATCAACACCATTTTCGCAGGCTACGAGCCCTACCGCGGTGAGATCACCATGAAGTTCACCGGCTCTCTGATCGCATCCGAGGCAGGCGAGACCACCCGCTACGGTCTGTATCAGACCCAGGAGCGCGGCAGACTGTTCGTAGGTCCTCAGACCGCTGTGTACGAGGGCATGATCGTGGGCGAGAACCCCAAGAACGACGACATTGCCGTCAACCCCTGTAAGGAAAAGCACCTGACTGCCATCCGTAGCGCGGGTGCAGACGAAAAGCTGCTGCTCACGCCCCCCATCATCATGACGCTGGAGGAAGCGATCGAGTACATCACCGACGATGACCTGATCGAGATCACCCCCAAGTCCATCCGTCTGCGCAAGAAGATCCTGAATACCGAGCTGCGTATGAAGGAAATGATGCGCAAGCGCCGCGCGATGGAGCAAGGTAAGTAAAAAAGAATTTCAAAGGGCTGATTCAAAACAGCCCTTTGAAATTTCGCACCATCATAAACAGCTGTAGGGGGCGACGTCCTCGACGCCCCGGATATGCATAAACTAATTCTTTGCAATGCTTGAAGTTAGCTTGTGCCTGTCCGGGGCGTCGAGGACGTCGCCCCCTACAGCTGTTTTTTGTTGTCCCGCTATGTAACTGATTCAAAAGGATTGCGATAAAAGCCTTTTTGTTATGCAAAATCTTCCCCAAAAGCGTGGCCGATTGCTAAGAAAAAGTAGTCTTTATGAGTAAGGGGGATACCCCTGCGCGCTTTTTTGGAAGGGGGATGATCTGATGAAAAACAAATTTTTTCCGGCTGCATCGGCAGCACTTTGCCTCCTACTCTGCCTCGGGCTTTCCGCTTGCGAGCAAAAGCAGCCGCGTCCGGAGCGTCCGACGCATGAAAAAATCACGTCAAGTGCGATGGAGGACGGAGAGATCGGAACAGGCACCGTGCCGGGAGATTACATATTCCATTCGGTAGACGGTGTGCTGCTCAAATATCACATCCCCTCGGGTACGGTCTCGACAGTTTGTCAGGATCCGTTTTGCACGCACGATCCGTATCAATCATCTTGCCAATTTGCCGTCGATTGGCCCGGGATGTCGGCTATCGGAAACACACTGTATTACAGAGTGGAAATTGACGGTCAGGTCCACCTGCGCTCCTATAACGGAGACAATATGAAGGTGGAGGAGATACGCACCTCGAACGGCATGATCGGCAGCCCCTTTGCCTATGATTATTATCTGTATTTTTGGGAAAAGCTGCCCACGGGCGTTGAAGAGGAGTTTGACTATACGTATTACAGACTGGACACGCAAAGCGGCGCACTTGAAACCATTGATTGCGGGCATGCATCTGCAAGGATCTATGACATTGAGGCAGACAGGATCGTCTGGCGATGGGGAAACGAATATTTTTCCACCGATCTTGACGGCAATGACGAGGACGTATACGTCATGAATTTCAGCCGGCCTTACGGCAAATATACGTTCAGGTGGGACTGGTCTGCAGAGGAAACATGTATCCGGGCATTATACCGCAAGGACCACACCACCAAAGAAGAGATCGTGGTTTCAGATGAAAAGCTGGATTGGTTCTACTTTTACGGCGATAAGATTCTGTATTTCAAGCAGGTAGAAAATCCCGAGATCTGGTATTCGGACGAGTACGGCACCTCTTACGATACGCTTGGCGGCAACGTGTACGTGATGAATCTGGACGGCTCGGATAAGCACCTTTTGTGCCACGTAGACGATTGCCCGATCATGGGCATGTCATCGCACCAAAACAATCAGCTTTGCAGCGGTGATTGGGTAGGGATTCTGACGTGGTGTGTCTATGACGGCGGCGTTTGGGAGTCAGATATGCTGATTGTCAACGTAGTCACGGGTGAGTACAGGTATATCAAATACAATCCGTGTGAATGATGATAGAATGCCCTTACACTCCACGAAGGAAATGCTGTTTTAATCATAATGACGGGCATCAGGATGGACGCGCGCTGCAAAGCCTCCCCGCTGCGGGAGGGGGACCGCGGAGTGAGCTTGCGAACGAGCGGTGGTGGGGGTTCTCATACAACCGCCCAGAAGAGTCTTTTTCGTCTTTCCCATAGAATAACAGAGCGATTTCTTTCTAAGAAAGGGCTCGTCCGCCGGAGCAAAGGAGCGTCCGTATGGGAACCCCCACCACCGCAACCGCGTCGATCATTTCGCGGA
>JAFQUG010000274.1 GCA_017408625.1 Clostridia bacterium
ACCGCTCATAGCCCTATTATACCGTCCATCCCATAGGGCAACAGAACCCTTGCTCCCTTCGGGGAGGTGTCGCGAAGCGACGGAGGGGATAAAACTTATTGAATGTCATATCCTTCACATCTTTCATAGCGAAAAGCAGAAGCCTTAATGACTTCTGCTTCGATTATATTGCCGCTATTTCCGCAGCCCCTTGGGGATGTGCTTTTTATTTTAGCAAAAATTTTGTGAAGAATCATTGCTAAGGTAAAACTTTGTTCATAATACTTTCATGAAATGATGCAATGCAGGTGCTATAATATTGTCAAATACTGTCGAAGGAGGGGAGCATATGAAAAAGCTGATCAAGCTGGTCACCGGGCGATTTGTCTGGATCAGCCTGGCAATCGTGCTGCAGGTTGCCTGGACCTTTACCATTCTCTACTTTTTGAGCGCGAATTACGCTCCCGTTTCGGCCATTCTGACCCTTTTGTCGGTGCTGATGCTGATCCCGATCTTAGAGCGTCCCGCAACGCCTGAGGTCAAAATGGCATGGGCCATCCCGATTCTGATCTTTCCCGTGTTTGGCGGATTCTTGTATCTGATGTCGGGTGCTTCGCGCCCCAGGCGTAAGATGCGCCGTGCACTGGCTGAGCAAAAGAAGAAGGGAGACGTATATGCTCCCAACGGAGAGGACGCCATTGCCGATATCCGTGCCTCGTGCGAAGCGGATGCAGGCCAGTTCGTCTATCTTCAAAGTCAGGGGTATCCATGCTACCACGGGCAAAAGACCCATTTCTACAAAAGCGGTGAGCAGGCCTTCCCGGAGATGCTTGCAGCCATGGAATCAGCTGAAAAATTCATATTTATCGAGTATTTCATCATCAACAAGGGCGAGATGTGGACGCCCATGCTGGAAATCTTAGAACGAAAGGTGGCGGCGGGCGTCGAGGTCAAGATCATCTATGATGACGTCGGCAGCATGCGCGGCTTGCCGCACGCTTATGACAAGGTGTTGGAAAAGAAGGGGATCGGATGTATTCGCTTTAACCCCTACAGACCCGTGTATTCCATGATCATGAACAACCGCGATCACCGCAAATTTCTGATCGTGGACGGCAAGGTTGGCTTTACGGGCGGCATCAATATTGCGGATGAATATATCAACAAGGAAGAAAGGTTTGGTTACTGGAAGGACAACGCCGTGCGCGTCGAGGGAGACGCGGTGCGCGGTATGACGCTGTCTTTTTTGCAAATGTGGAATTCTTGTCGCGACTAGAGCGGCAAGCCAACCGTCGATCCGGCAGAGTATCTCGTTCCCATGAGAGAGCAGAGCTGCGGGCAAGGGTACGTGGTACCTTATGCCGATGCCCCTGTGGATGCGGAATATCTGGCTGAGAACGTGTATCTCAACATTATCAATCATGCAACCAAGTATTTGTATATTGCCACACCGTATCTGATCATTGATTCTCAGATGCAGACCGCTCTTGTGCTGGCTGCAAAGCGCGGTGTGGACGTGCGCATCGTGTTGCCCGAGATCCCGGACAAGAAGGTAGTCAGTCAGGTCACAAAATCCCACTATGCCGTGCTGTTGGAAAACGGAATCAAGATCTATCAGTACACCCCGGGCTTTATTCACGAAAAATGCGTGCTGTGCGACGACAAAATCGCCACGGTGGGCACGGTCAATCTGGATTACCGCAGCCTGTATCTGCACTATGAGAACGGTTGTGTATTCTATGGCGGAGATATCATCGGTGAGATCCGTGCGGCTATGGACGAGAATTTCGAAGTCAGCAGACGCATAGAAAGCGTCAATAAAAAGCAGGGCTGGCTGATCTCGCGCCTGTATTATGCCGTGATCCGTCTGCTTGCACCGGTTATGTAAATGCAGAATGCAGAATGATTGCAAAAAGCCGCTCGTATGAGCGGCTTTTCTGCATGTTTGTTTGTTGTAGGGCGGGTGCTTGCTCCCGCTGTTCCGTCTGTATTAAATTAAAATATACTCTCAATGACCCGATTGGCACAGGAGGGGGAATACCGCCAGCGGTCGATATGGTGCACTTGCTCGGTGTCCACAAAATACCGGATGCCCGAATGCGCTGCCTCGCCGCGGTAAGCGTCGATCAACACCAGCTTGATCTTCATGCGCTCGGGCTGAATGCTCTTGATGTAAACGCCGGTGTAGCGGCCGATGCAGGCCTGCATGCTTGCAGCCTGAGAGCCGTCCGTGTCTGCGCGCAGCTCGGCAAGGCCTGCGAGATTGGGCGTCAGCTCTACGAAAATGCCGTATTTTTCCACGCTGCGGATAATGCCTGCCGCGGTCTGACCGGCAGAGAACAGGGCGGCGTTTTGCTCCCACGTGCCCAGCAGCTCACGCAAGGAAAGCGTGATCCTACCCGTCTCGGGATCCATGGCGCGCACGACGCAAGAGAGCATCATGCCGGGGTTCAGACGGTCACCGGGGTGCGCAATGCGCGAGACCGAAATGCCGTCCAGGGGCAGGAGCGCGCAGATGCCGCAGCCCACGTCGGCAAACGCGCCGAATCGCTCCAGATGCGTCACACGCACGGGAATAATATCTCCGGGAATCAGATTGCTCAGTGAATATAAGGCACATTTGCGCTGTGCGTTTTTGCGTGAGAGCAGGGCATAGGGCTCGCCTGTGCGTGAAAGGGCGATCTGTTCGACCGTAAAGCAGACAGGCTTTCCGACGCGCGAGATGACGGCGATATCCTTGACCTGCTCTCCCTCGCGACAAAGCACCGTCTCTGTGCGCGGAATGATGCCGGTCATGCAGCCAAGATCGACGTGCAGATTCATCTCCTTATCACAAAGAATAGCGTTGGCTTCGAGGATGGTGCCGCTCCCGGCGGCGGATTCTATGGATGCGGGGCTTGCCAGTGCCTCACGGTTCTGTGTGGTGGCAATGCGGCAGCCCTCGGGCAGATACGTAGATTGCATACTTTCTCTTCCTTTCCTTTGCATGGTTGATTCACTATATGCAAAAAGGGGATGTGACATGCAGGACGCAGAAGGGTTTTTTTATGATCACCGAAGAAGAGAAATGGCCAAAAAACGCTAAAAAAACGAGAAAACGAGAGCATTGTATATGCTAAATTAAAATTTTCAAACTTTTTTTCAAAAAGGTATTGACAAGTGGAAAAGTGCATGATATAATATGCCGGTAATGAAAACTATCACTATGTTTTGAAAGGAAAATTAACATGTCCACATTCATGCAGAAGAAAGAAGCTGTAGTTCGTAAGTGGTATGTTCTCGACGCTGCAGGCAAGCCTCTTGGCAGAACTGCCGTTGCTGCTGCTGACCTGCTCCGCGGCAAGAACGACCCTACCTACACCCCCCACGTTGACTGCGGTAACTTCGTTGTTATCATTAACGCAGATAAGGCAGTTCTGACCGGCAGAAAGCTGGAGCAGAAGTACCACTACCACCATTCCGGCTACGTCGGCGGTATGAAGGCTGTTCAGTACAAGGAACTGATGGCTAAGCGCCCCGAGATGGCTATGGAGCTGGCAGTAAAGGGTATGCTCCCCCACAACACACTCGGCCGCACCGCATTTACCAGACTGAAGGTTTATGCAGGTGAAGCTCACAAGCACCAGGCTCAGAAGCCCGAAGCTTACGAGTTTTAATCGAGAGAAAGGAAGGAGATAACCAATGTATACCAGTGCAAAGCCCTATTTCTACGGAACAGGCAGAAGAAAGAAGTCCATCGCTCGCGTAAGACTGTATCCCGGTACCGGTGTTATCACCATCAATGGTCGTGACATTGACGATTACTTCGGTCTTGAGACCCTGAAGCTGATCGTAAACCAGCCCTTCGGCACCACCGAGACCATGGGCAAGTTCGATATCGTTGCTACCGTTAACGGCGGCGGCATTTCCGGCCAGGCAGGCGCAATCCGTCACGGTGTTGCTCGCGCACTCCTGAACGTTGATGCGAACTACAGACCCGCTCTCAAGGCAGCAGGCTTCCTGACCAGAGACCCTCGTATGAAGGAAAGAAAGAAGTACGGTCTGAAGGCTGCACGTCGTGCACCTCAGTTCTCCAAGAGATAATTTCATTATCTCTATACAAAAAAACCACCGATGCTATCGGTGGTTTTTTTGGTGGAGAACTTCGGTGCACTGCGTGCCGGCCCTCCACCGTCGCATAGTCGTTGTGCGTCGCTCGATACCCTCGCTCCTTCAACTCCTTGCTTTGGGCGGTTTCGCTGCGACAAAAACAATAATCAATTGTTTTTGTCTTGCTACCCAGTTCTCCAAGAGATAATTTTGACCTTTGGTCGAAACTTGCAAAAAACGCTCAGCGTATGCTGGGCGTTTTTTGTTATCTCTTGGGTGAACTGAGGTGCAATGAATCTGCCTGTGGCAGAATAAATCCGCTTACGTGGATGAAATCGCTATCGCGATGAAATCCGACTTCGTCGGGTTATGGTGGCAGATTTCATATCACCCGAGGCTTGCCTCGGATTTCATCTGAACGTAGCGAAGATTTCATCCGCTTTTGCGGATTTCATCACCGTAGGTGATTTCATTTTCTTCCGCCGTCCTATTTACTTTTTGCCGTTTTTGTGGTATAATCTAACTAATCGATAAACTTGAATTTGACGGGGAGATTTAAATGATAGATATTACTACTTGGATGCAAAA
>JAFQUG010000275.1 GCA_017408625.1 Clostridia bacterium
ATCATTTCAATGTCCATCTTTTCGCAAATCGCAAAGTGACGGTCGTAGCCGGGAGACGGACACAAAAACTTGATCTTATCCAGCTTGCACCAAGGGGTCGAGCCCTCGGTTGCGGTGCCGTACAGCATACAGCGACACATGGTATCGTACATCAGCGTCAAGGACGAGTTGCCTGCTACGAAAATACTGGAAGCGGGGATGCCGAGCAGATCGCCAAACAGCTTTTTTGCCTCGGGCACGCCGTCCAGCATGCCGTAATTGCGGCAGTCAAAGCCACTCTCGGAAAAGCAAGATTCACGGTCGATGCAAGTCAGGAGACCGTCGATCATATCCAGCTGCTCCGTACAGGGCTTGCCTCTCGAAAGGTCAAGCGAAAGGCCCTTTGCCTTGATCTGTTCATATTCCTTTTGTAAGGATTGGTATTCGGCAAGCAGCATCTGCTTGCTTTGTTCTATATAATGCATGTCAGTAATACTCCTATTTCAATTCAACTCGTCTATTATACCACGGAGCTTGACAATTTGCAATAGGTATTTTGAAATATTTTCAAGAATTATTGCATTATTTATCGGGATATTGCGCTTTTTTCCAAAATCCTGCCACGATTTTTGCAAGAGATTGCGCGTCGCTTGCAAATTGCACATCCTCCCAATGTGGAGGAAACAGGTCAATATAGCGTTGCTCGGCATATCTTTGATCCAGCAAGATTACAACACCGCGGTCGGTATCGGTACGGATCACGCGACCTGCCGCCTGCAGCACGTGATTCATGCCGGGGTAAACGTAGGCGTATTCGTAACCCATGCCGTTTTGGTCTGCGTAGTAATCGCGGATGATGTTTCTCTCGTCCGACAGTCCGGGAATTCCGACCCCCACGATGATGCTGCCGATCAGTCTGCCGCCGGGCAGATCCACACCCTCGGAAAACGAGCCGCCCAGCACACAAAAGCCAATCAGCATGCTTGGGTTATCCGCGCAGAATGCATCGAGAAACTGCTCCTTCTGCTCCTGCGTCATGCCGCGCCTTTGCACTAAGATGGGCACGTCGGGGTAACGGTCGGAAAATGCCGCAACCACCTTTTCCATATAGGAATATGACGGGAAATACACCATGTAATTGCCTACCTTACCGCAAACCGACGCTGCGATATAGGAGGCGGTCTTTTTGATGGATCTGTCCCTGTCCTCGTATCTCGTGCTGATGCCCTCTGCCACTGCCACGCAAAGATTCTCGCGTGGGAAGGGTGACGGGAAATTGACCGAAACTGCATGCTTTCCCCCGCCCAGCGTTTGCGCAAAATAGCTCGGAGGCGTCAGCGTTGCGGAGAACATGATCACCGCTTCTGCTTTTTCGTTACCCTGCTCAAGCTGACTGCTGGGGTCAAGACAAAGCTGCTTGAGACAGACCTCTTCTCCCTGCACGGTCAGATAGGTCACAAACCCGGAATCATAAAGCTCAGCTGTTGCCACGTAGGCGCGCAAAGAGGTATAGAAGGTCTCGATACAATCGTATAATGCATCGTAACTGTGGTTTTTCAGCCATTTCTCGACGCTTGACGAAAGGCTTGAAAGAACCTCGTTGACGTCGTCCAAAGGCTCGCGCGAGAAATAATACCCACATTCGATTCCATCGCTGCTTTTTTGCATGGTATCGCGGCAATAGCTGCGGACGGTTTTGAATACACGCATGCTTTCCTTGATCTTTTTTTGCAGCGGCTCGGACTCGGGCAGCATTTGGAGCAAGGAGGCAAATCCGGTGCTCCAAAGCTCGCAGGAAAACATATCTCTCGCTCTATCCGTCAGGTTATGCGCCTCATCGACAAGAAGTACGTATTTCCCGTTATTTTCCACGAAATATCTGCGCAGCTTGACAGCAGGATGATACACGTAATTATAGTCACAGATGATAATGCTGCAGAATTCGGACAGATCCAGCGAAAGCTCATATGGGCATACACCGTATTTCTCTGCCACGCGGCGGATGAGTGCCGAGGTATAGCCGTTCTGGAAGGTCAGCAGCTCGGAGATAGCTTGCATGATCTTGGTATGCGAGAGGCTGCGCGGACACTCGTGCTTGCAGGTGCGGTGCGTACAGCCGTCAACAGGACACATTTGCTCCTTGGCTGAAAGCACAATGGTACGCAGTGGGGCGCCCGCGTCAAACAGGCGTTTTGCCGCTGCAAAGGCCTCGCGGCGCGTGCTGGATTTGGCAGTCAGATAAAAGATCTTATCGCATTTCCCTTTTCCCATGGCGCGTACGGCGGGATACATGGTGGAAATGGTTTTGCCGATACCGGTCGGGGCTTGAATAAACAAGCGGCTGCCGTGCATAATATCGCGGTAGCACTCACGCATGAATTCCTCCTGCCCCTCGCGGATCTCGGGATACGGAAACGCAAGCGTTGCCGCACGCGGCCTGACATCGCGGTTCTGCTCTACGCAATTCTCAAAATAAGGCATGGCGCGCGATAGAATGGAGGTATATTCCTCTTGCAGCGTTTGGACAGTATAGGTCACGGCAGTGTTTGCGGTCTCTCCCGAGGAAGTGACAGTAATTCTGCGCAAGGTTACACAGTCAAGCTGCTTGGCTGCAGCCAGAAAATACCCAAGACATCGCTGACGCACGGGAATATTGATGATCTCATCCGGCTCGGGCAGATTGGCTGCGCGGCGGGAGTGATCGATGATCATGCGCTCACCGTCGATCTCAATGCCCTGCGCAATGCCGCTGACCTTGATAAGCACGCCCGCAAAACGGCAGGTATGCTGCAGCTGCACATCGGAGAAATACGTTTCGTTCTGTGCACTGACGGCATCCAGCACGATCTCACACGCAGGCTCGTCGCGAAAATTGCCGCGCCCGAAAGCAACGGCACACAGCTCGCCAAGCTCCAGCTCGACAGCTCCCGTCTGTTCATTGTATCGCATGCCGTCACCTCCTCTGC
>JAFQUG010000276.1 GCA_017408625.1 Clostridia bacterium
CCGAAGTCGATAGACAGCAGATTTACAGTCTGTCCCCTTTGGCCACTCGGGAAATCCCCCATATGGAGCTGGTGATCGGAGTCGAACCAACAACCTGCTGATTACAAATCAGCTGCTCTGCCATTGAGCCACACCAGCATTTCTGTAAGTCAGGAAGAACCGCCCTTCTCCTCGACCTCCTTATTATAACACAACAAAAAGTGTTTGTCAAGAGGTTTTTGAAAAAAGGTCACCACTTTCTATGAATATTTCTGCACGAGCTGTCTTTTGCACCAATCATTGCCAAAGCAGGGACATTTTGTAAACTTTTTTTGCGTTTTGACAGATTGAAACCAAATTATCCTTGCAATCTCTAACGAAATATGCTATAATGGTATAGGGATATGTACTATCCACATAAAAAGTATCAATCACATAAAAGGAGATATATTATGGCAATTCTTGTTACAGGCGGCGCAGGCTTTATCGGTTCTCATACCTGTGTTGAGCTTCTGCAGGCAGGCGAGGAGATCGTTGTTTTCGATAACCTCTGCAATTCCAAGATCACAGCGATCGAGAATGTGAAAAAGATTACGGGCAAGGATTTTCCCTTCTACGTAGCGGATATGCTCGACCGCGATGCAATGGAAAAGATCTTCACCGATCATAAGATCGACGAGGTCATTCACTTTGCAGGTCTGAAGGCTGTCGGTGAAAGTGTTCAGATGCCGATGGAGTATTACTATAACAACATTGCAGGCACTCTTATTCTGACACAGACCATGCGCAAGTTCGGCTGTAAGCGTATCGTATTCTCCTCCTCTGCAACGGTTTACGGTTCTCCCAAGACCCTTCCCATCAAGGAGGATTTCCCGCTCAGCACGACCAACCCCTACGGCGCAACCAAGCTGATGATCGAGCAGATCCTGCGCGATATTTACCACTCCGACAAGACCTGGTCCGTTGCGCTGCTTCGTTATTTCAATCCGACCGGTGCACATGAAAGCGGTCTGATCGGTGAGGATCCCAACGGTATTCCCAACAACCTGATGCCCCGTCTGATCAAGGTTGCTCTCGGACAGATGCCCGCCGCAACCGTATACGGCAGCGACTATCCTACAAAGGACGGCACCGGTGTACGTGACTACATCCACGTCGTTGACCTGGCGCAGGGACACCTTGCTGCCATCAAGTGGGTACGTGAGCACGAGGAGTGTGATGCATTCAACCTCGGTACCGGTACAGGCTATTCCGTTCTTGAGCTGATCCAGGCACTTGAGATCGCATCCGAGCGTCCCATGCCGATCACATACATGGCAAGACGTGAGGGCGATATCGCCGCTTGCTATGCGGATCCGACCAAGGCAAAGGAAGTTCTCGGCTGGGAAGCAAAGCTCAGCGTTGGTGAGATGTGCAGAGATGCATGGAACTACGCTGTCAAGCATCAGTAATCAAAGAAATCGTCAAAAAGGACACCGTGCAGCACGGTGTCCTTTTTTGATATCAGTCGTATCAGATCTCTCTTGGGGCATTTCTTTGACAAAACGCTCAAAATGTGGGCAGCCATGACTTATGACCGCCGCCAAGGCCTGTATGTGCTTCTACGGGCATACCGCTGAAATCATATTCCTCAAAGGGGAACTTTGACAAATTCGAACCCGTTCCCTCGCCCATCCAGAAAACACCGCAGTCAAGCATTTTTCTTGCCAGCTTTTCCTTCAGCTCCACAAGATTTGACGGCTTTTTGTACAAAGGATCGAGGATCTGACCGTCAAACTGATAGATGAGTGTATAGCTGTCTACATCGGACAGTGTTCCGTTCTGAATACAAACAGATACCAAACGGTAGAACAGCTGCTTCAAAAAATGCAGCTTGGGATTGGAATAAGCATCCAGCATAAAGACGGTCTGCGTATCCAACTGAATGGTGGAACGCTCGATGTGCATCCGCTGAACATCGGTTTCCGCAAGCGCCAATGCTTCCTCAAACACCCGATAGCCCATGGAGATCGAACGGTTCGGGAACAGATCCTCATATCCCGATGCTTCATAATATGCATCCCAATCGATCTCATTGAAATTACGCAG
>JAFQUG010000277.1 GCA_017408625.1 Clostridia bacterium
CGCTTGCAAGCTTTTGCGAGAGCTTTCAGGCGTATGCAGCGGGGAATCTGGGGCTGTATTACGACATCTCGGATATTCGCCGCTTTATCTCCAACCTGGGAGTCAGCCATATTCTGGTCATGCAGGGTATGTCGGGTACGGGTAAGACCTCGCTGGCGTATGCGTTTGGCGAATTTATCGGCAATCCGTCGGTCATCGTGCCCATTCAGCCCATGTGGAAAGAGCGAACCGATATGATCGGGTATTATAACGAGTTCACGGGAAAGTTTAACGAGACACTGCTCTTGCAGAAGATGTACGAGGCGAATTACAGCAAGGATATGTATATCACGGTGCTGGACGAGATGAACATCGCGCGCGTGGAGTACTATTTTGCGGAATTTCTGTCGCTGCTGGAATTGCCCGATCCCGAGAAGAGATATATAGACGTGGTGTCAGACGTGCAAAAGGGAGACCCCGCACTGCTCAAGGGAGGGCGACTCAAGCTGCCCCCGAATATGTGGTTTGTGGGAACGGCAAACAACGACGACTCGACCTTTGCCATCTCGGATAAGGTATATGACAGAGCCATGGTCATCAATCTGGACCGCAAAACGCAATTTTTTGAGGCGACCGCTTCGCCGCAGGTGCGCATTTCGGCAGATCAGTTTGACGCGATGGTGGCAAGAGCGCAAAGAGAATACAGCATGACGGCCAGAAACGCGCGCAGACTCAAAAAGCTGGACGCGTACATGATCGATAAATTCAAGATCACGTTCGGTAACCGAATCATGAAGCAGATCAGGCAGTATATTCCGGTATACCTTGCCTGTGGCGGAGACGAGCTGGACGCTTTGGACGATATTCTGTCCAAGAAGGTGTTCAGAAAGTTAGAGGCACAGAACCCGATCTACGTACGCAACAGCGTGGACGGACTTTGCAATTACCTTGACGAGCTGTTCGGTTACGACCGCATGAAGCTGTGCAAGGAGTACTTGCGCAGATTTGAGAGAGCGGCGTAAGCCCGCTCCGCCCCTGTCATCCTTGAGCAAGAAGCCCTTGCCAAGATTCTTCGCTTCGCTCAAGAATGACAGGCAAGGGCTTCGCCGCGAAGGATCTTAGGGGCGGAGCCTGCACAAAGAAGTATTTCCAGAAAGGATGTCCGAGATGAACAGAAAATCCTCAACAATACTGATCGGCAGTGCGGTGCTTGCCATCGTGATGCTGCTGGCAATTTATATGGGTCTGATCGTCACGGGCGTGATCGATACAAGACCCTCCGAGCTGGTTGTGATAGCGGGCAGCGCGGAAAAGGTATTTGACGGAGAGCCCTTGGAATGCCACGAATATACGATCAAGCGCGGCAAGCTGAAAAAGGGACATAAGATCGAGGCCGAGTACGACGCGTCGCTGACATATGCAGGCAGCGTGGAAAACGTTGTGAACATCAAGGTCGTGGACGCCATTGGCGCAGACGTGACCAACCATTATAAGCTGGAGACCCGTTCGGGTAAGCTGACTGTGACCCCGTGCAAGCTGGTAGTGAAATCGCTGGATGCGCAAAAGGTTTATGACGGCTCGCCTTTGACATACGAGGAGTGGGTGATCGTGACCGGAAAGGTGCCTGCGGATTATTCCATGGACGTCACGTTTTCGGGCAGTCAGACTGTGCCCGGTACCGCCAAAAACGCCTTTGCCCTGACCATTCGCAATAAACTTGGCTCAGCGGACCGCAATTTCTCAATTTCATATATCTACGGTACACTGACCGTGAACAAGCGACCCATTACAGTCACGTCCTACGGTGCATCCAAGGTGTACGACGGCACACCGCTGCGTTATGAATCCTACACGGTGGACGGAGAAGTTTTGAACGGCCACTATCTGGACGTAAATTTTCCCGAAAGCATTACCAACGTAGGCAGTGTAACCAACAACGTTGGCATACGCGTTCGCAATGAGTATGCGGACGGCAGCACGGGCGGAGATGTGACCGGCTATTACGATATTTCGGTGCGTGTGGGCACGCTGGAGGTCAAGCCTCGTCCCATCGAGGTCTCGGCAAGCCCTTGCATCAAGCATTTTTCGGGCAGTGAGCTGCCTGTGGGTAAATGGTATATTACCAAGGGCTCACTGATCGAGGGGCATGAAATGAACGCACAGGTGGATGCTGTCAAGAATGCCGAGGATACGGTGGAATTTATGCTGCATGACGTGCAGATCATAGATGTGCAAGCCGATACGTTCGATCCCTTGACCCCCATCAAAGACGTCACGAACAATTATGAGATCACGCTGGTGCACGGCATTGACCGAGATCAAATGGAGACCCTGGTTATTTCCTCGGGATCAAAGTCTGCGCCCTATACGGGAGAGCCTTTGATCTGTGAGCAGTATGCGCTGCTTTCGGGTGCTTTGGAGCAGGGACACGTCATCTCTCCCTTCTTTACCGGCTCGCAGACCGAGATCGGCTTTTCGGATAACACCTTCTCGGTGGTCATTATCGATGAGGCAACAGGCGAGGACGTGACCTACCGATACGATATTGAATACAAGTTCGGCACACTGGAGGTGTACGAGACCGCGCCCTC
>JAFQUG010000278.1 GCA_017408625.1 Clostridia bacterium
AACACGGGCAGGGAGTGATCCCTGCCCGTCTTTGTTAAGGCTTGCGAATAAATACATTCAGGATCAGCGCAACAAAGGTCAGCGCGAGCAGCATTACAAACGCACCGTTGTATCCACCCGTCACCTCAAGAACCTTGTTCGAAAGCGCAGCAATGAGAGACCCTCCCATAACCGTGAATGTCATAAGAGCCATATTTGTGGAAAAATGCTTCATTCCGAAAAACGACGATGTAAACGCAGCGGTAATCGTCGGGCAGGCTCCATAAGACATTCCCGCCAGGCACAGTCCCACAATGCACAACATGAGCGAACCGATCGATACAGCCAGCAATGTAACTGCAGCCGCGCCGATCGTGAGAATATTTGCACAAAGCATCGTCCTGCTGCGTCCGATAACATCAAATACCGCACCCGTAAGAATTCGCCCCAGACCGTTGCATACCGACAGCACGCCTACCAGCGAAACAGCAAGAGACTCAGGTGCATCTACAGACAATGCCAGATCTTTTGCAAAACTGATCACCGAACTGCCCACAGCAGCAAGGAAAGAAATACTGAGGAAAGCCATCCAGAAAGACGGACGGCAAAGCATCTGAACAGCTGTATAATCCTTGCGTTCAAAGTCTTCCCTTCCTGCTTTTTTTCCGGTTTTTGGTTCAGGAAGAACTGTCTCATTATCGGGTTTCTGAAGCAGCAGACTTGCCGCGATCAGTACAGCACAGATCGCACCGCCCAAAATCATATATGCAGATCGCCAGCCGGCAGCACTCTTGAAAAGAGCATCTGCCGCATTCCCGAGAACCAGCGCAGACGCACCAAATCCCATCATCAAACATCCCGAGCAAAGACCTTTTTTATCGGGAAACCATGCGCTGACAGTAGCAATCGTTACATTGTATGCAATACCGATACCGATTCCTGCCAGAACACCGTAACTGATATAGAGCATTACAACCGAAGTATCTTTAATCAGAGCCGTCAGAATAAATCCCAATGCCGCAAGCACACCTGCAGCGATCAACGCAACTCGGTGTCCTGCTCGTTTGGATAGTTCCGCGCCCAACAGACCGCCGATGCAAAAGAAAGTCATCGCAAGCGTAAAGTTCAATGCAAGCTCCGAAGGACCCCATCCAAACTCAGCAGAAAGCGGCGCCTTTAAAATCGACCATGCATAAAGAACTCCGGCAAACAGCATCGAGATCACGCCGATCACCAGACAGAACCAGCGCACAGCTATCGTATTCCTGGTTTTATTCATTTCCAAAACTCCTGATACCCTGTTATTCAAGACTGTATTTTACTATATCCAACATAAAAAGTCCAGCGTTCATAATAAGCGCTCGGATATTGTATGCAAAAAATCCTTCATGATATAAAAAGAGCGTTCCCGCAGGAACGCTCTTTTGATTTAGCTGATGGTTAATTACATCATCGGATCCATACCGAGTGCGGGGTGACCCTTCTCGGAGAGGAAGCCCATCAATGTTTCGGGATCTTCAGCGATCGTTTCATCACCGATCATATCAGCGAAGTTATCGATGCCGTAGAGTTCCTTAGCTGTAGCGTTGAGCTTTGCAGCAACCTGATCCTTGAGAGCCTTGGGCATCCAAACGATTCTTGCTACGCCGCCTTCAGCCTTCATGAACTTCTTGGAAGCGATGAAGTGCTTGCCGTGGCCCATGAAACCGGGTGTCTGTACGCCGCCGCCTGTCATGGAAGCCATTTCGGGGAATGTCATGCCAAGAGGAGTCATGCCTGCGTGTTCACGGTTAACGATGATTACGCCGTTGGAGAAAGGTTCGATACCGCAGATACATTCGAAGCAGCCGCAGGATGTCATCGGGTCTTCCATGATGGAGTAAAGTGTAACTCTCTCAAGAGCGCCCTGCGAGAGCTTGTAAACGACTTCGTTAACAGCTTCCCAGGAGCCGACGTTCTCGTCGATAACGCCATCCTTGGTAACTCTCTGGCACGGACCGTTCGGGTCGAGCTCGTGAGTTGCCTTTGCATCGAGCCAGGAAACGGCGCCGCAAAGACCAAGTCTTTCCGGAGTAACGATGCAGACGTGGGACGGGGAGAAGGACTGGCAGAGGATGCAGCTGTAGAATACGTCTACGCCTTCGTCGTTGAGAGTGAGCAGTCTTGCGTCTCTCTTGTCGTAAATCTCGTTAGCCTGTCTCTTCATCTCAGTTACCTGAGCTTCATCAGTATAAATTGTGACCTGGCACTTGTCAACAACGGCAGCATAGTCGCTCTTTACCTTTGCATAAAGAACTTCGCCGATGTGCTTTGCGCGCAGACCAGCCTCAAACGCATCCTTATTTACGCGGATACGGATAAGGTCACGCTGACCGGTGTGCATAACACCTTCAAGG
>JAFQUG010000279.1 GCA_017408625.1 Clostridia bacterium
GCCCCGAACCCCGCAAACTTTTGGAAAAGTTTGATCAAAACTTTCATAAGAGGGCACGTCCGTGTGGTGGCGGTTATTTGTGGTAGGGCGTTCCCTTGATAATCGTGAACGCACGGTAGGTGGCCTCCAACAGGATCACGCGCATCAGCTGGTGCGGGAAGGTCAGAGCCGAGACCGACAGCCGCAGGTCACACGCGCTCTTGACGCTTGGCGCAAGCCCGAACGAGGAGCCGATCACAAGGCAGATCTCGCCGTGCGTCTGGCTGATCTGCTCGATCTTCTGTGCCAGCTGCTCCGAGGACAATTGCTTGCCCTCCACGCAAAGCGCGATTTTGTAAGCGCGCGGTGACATGCTCGCCAGGATCTGCTTGCCCTCAGCCTCAAGCGCTGCGTCAATCTCTTTCCCGGCGGGCTTGTCCGATAGCTTGACCTCGGATAAATTTACCTCGGTAAACTTGCAGTAAGCCCCCAGCCTTTTTTTGTATTCCTCGGCCGCCTCGCGCAAGTACGACTCCTTGAGCGTGCCGATCGTGATGAGCTTTACATTTAACATAAGGTCTCCTTGGGAGTACGGTGCAATCATCCGTCAAGATCCTTCGCGGCGCATCCCATGCCTGTCATTCTCGAGCGGAGCGAAGAATCTTGGCATGGGATGCTTGCTCGAGGATGACAGACGGATGATTGAGTTTCGCTTGAATTTTACGGCAATAGCCAGCTGACGCGTACGGGATCCGCCACGCGCAGATTGAACTCCTTGTCTGCGATGGCACAAAAGGTCTCGTGAAAGGCAAGGCGCGGGGTGTTATTCTGCTCCGAAAGGTGTGCAAGCAGAATGTTTTTTGTGCCGCTTGCGTACAGCTGTGCTGCAAGCGTGGCGCAGTCCTCATTGGAAAGGTGACCCTTTTTACCGCGGATGCGCAGCTTGAGATCGTAAGGGTAAGGCCCGTCCATGAGCATCTCCGGATCGTGATTGGACTCCAGCACTACCGACTCACACCCTATCAGATGCTCGATGATCTCGGGCGTGACGTAGCCGATGTCTGTCGCATAAGCAATGGCAGCCGGCTGCTCGCCGTTAAGCAGGATGCGATAGCCCACCGAAGCGCGGGAATCGTGCGGTGTGCGAAAGGCTTGTACAGATACGTCTCCCATGCGCACGCAGCAGGACGCGGCGTCCGGGTAGCTATGTATCAGCGATTCCAAGTGCGGTGCGCTTGCGAGCAGTCGCTCGGCACTTGCGCGCTGGATGTGAATGGGCAGGGGATACTTCTTGCAGAATACGGACAGTGCGTCGATGTGATCGCGGTGCTCGTGCGTGACAAACACCGCATCAAGCGCGGTCGGGTCAACCCCAATCTCAGCAAGCGCTGCACAAACAGCCTTGCAGTTTTTGCCCATGTCGATCAGAATTTTCGCCCCCGGCGTTTCGATATAAGTGCAGTTGCCTTTAGAGCCGGAAAACAGGGTACAGATGCGGTAATTTGCCATATTATGCACCTGCGGACTGCCCAAGCATGGGGGAGAGCAGTGTGGGAATGGCAACCAGCACCAAAAAGTCAATGGCCAAGGGTACAAACAGGGCAAAGATCACGATGATCATCCACTTGGATTTGCGCTTGCGATCCTTGGCATTCTGAATAAAGTCTGCCTTTTGCTGCTCACTCATGGTGTCGGGCAGCATTTCGGGTGTGATATTATCGCGTGTGAATCCGCGATTATAAATAATGTAAGTCAGCAGAAATGCTGCGCCTGCAACGGCATAGAGCACCATAATGCCAATGCCCAGTACCTGTGCCGTGATCAGCGATTCCATGTACTTGGAGACTTCCACTACGGTGAAATACAGTAGCGTGGAGACTGCCGAGCAGCCAAGCACCAGCCAGAAAAGCAGCTTATCCTGCTTGGTGGCCTCTTTGGGCTCGGGCTGCTTGCGAGGCTGCTGTCCCGGCAGCATGGGAGATGAATTCTTTTGGAAAAAGGACATGCTTGCCTCCGTTATGCGATCTTGCACGCGCCGATCAGACGGATGTGCAGGGGCAGACATGCGCCCGCGCCCAGAGCGCTATCCATAGCGGCACGGAATTCTTCCACGTATTCTGCGGGCACGAACGCCTGGATGGTGCCGGCAAAGCCGCCGCCGTGTACACGCCAAGCGGCTCTCTTACCGGAAAGTACACGCTCGGCAAGGCAAAGTGCCAGGGAAAGCCCCTGCTCGTCGGGTGCTTTGGTGGTGTAAATGTTCTGCAGGTAGCAAAAGGAGGACTGGCCGGATGCGCAAACGTGAGACAGGAATGCGTCCAGGTCGTCAGACAGCAGTGCGTCGGTCTGGGCCAGCACTCTCTTGTTTTCCGCAAAGAAATGAAGCGCACGCAGAATTGCGCGGTCACCCAGCTTTTCGCGCAGTGCGGGGATCGCGGCGATCACGTCAGCCTCGTCCACCTCGCGCAAGACCTTCTTGCCAAAATGAGCGGCCACAGCCTTCATCTCTGCGGGAATGGATGCGTAATCGTCGGTCAGGTCTGCGT
Organism: Clostridia bacterium; assembly: GCA_017408625.1. Next base: position 2,526 of record JAFQUG010000279.1, read on the forward strand.
GGTTGCCGCCCGTGTTAACGATGCACAGCGCGTATCCTGCACCGGTAATATCAAAGGGAACGCCGCGGATGACGGGCGCGGTGGGGTCAGCAAAGTCAATGGCAACAATGCCGCCGTGCGCGCAAGCTACCTGGTCCATCAGACCGCAGGGCTTGCCGAAGAACTGATTCTCGGCCTTCTGCGACATCTTGGCGATCTCTACGTTGTCAACCTTACCATTATTATATAGGTGGTTGAGAATGTTGCCGATCATGTCCTCAAAGGCGGCCGAGGACGAAATGCCCGAGCCCTTGAGCACGTCTGAGGTGGTGTAAGCGTCAAAGCCGCCCGTGCAAAGGCCTGCCGCAGCAAACTGCGCGCTCATGCCTGCGATGATGGAGGCGGAGGTTGCAAACTTGTCGGGATCGGGCGTGTTGTAGGCGGTAATATCCACCTCATCCATGGAAAATCCTTCGCTCTTGACGCGGATGATGCCGTCGCTGTTTGCGGATGCGACCGCGATAATGTCCAAATTGATGGCGGCAGCCACCACGCAGCCGTGGTTGTGGTCGGTATGGTTGCCCGAAAGCTCGCTTCTGCCCGAAACCGAGAACAGAGAGACGTCACGGTCTTCTCCATACAGTGCGGCAAAGGAGTCAATGGCGTTTGCATAACGGTTCTTTTGTGCGGCAACAGCGTCAGCACCGTACACCTCGGCAAGGCGCGCGTCCAGTGCACCGCCGATCAATGCTTGCTTGATATCGGTAATTTTCATGGTGTGATTCCTTTCTCAGAGCTGAGTCTTGATCTTTTCAAGGCAATCCTCGCAGATGCGCTTGTTGTTGAAGTATACAATGCGGTCAGCATTGTTACAGAATACGCATGCGGGGTGGTATTTTTGCAGGATGATGCGGTTTTCGTCAATAAAGATCTCCAAGGGATCCTTTTCGTTGATGTCCATAGTCTGACGGATGCTGATGGGCAGCACGATTCTGCCCAGCTCGTCCACTTTGCGTACGACGCCTGTAGATTTCATAATTCATTCTCCTTTATATATCATGTTTGATTTTCTATGCTATTATTATAATAAATTGCGCGGTTCTTGTCAATAGAGAAATGGAAATAAATGGTGAATTTTCTGAAAAAATGGTATTCATGGATAA
>JAFQUG010000280.1 GCA_017408625.1 Clostridia bacterium
CATCTCGGTGCTCTCCAACGTTCTTCCCCGCGAGACCAAGCAGATCTGTGAGCTGTTCTGGCAGGGTGACGTCAAGGGCGCGGCTGCGCTGCAGTGCAAGCTGCTGCCGCTGGTCAAGGCACTGTTCTCCGAGGTCAACCCCATTCCCGTTAAGGCTGCTATGGCAAAAATGGGCTTCTGCTCCCCTGCCATCCGTCTGCCCCTGACAGAAATGGAAGAGGCGCACGCAGAGGTCCTGTACGCGCGCATGAGAGAGGCGGGCATTGACGTATGAAGGTCATGATCATTGGTGCTGCAGGCCGTATGGGCAAGGAGCTCATCACGCTTGTCAAGCAAGGATATGCAGGCGCGGACGCCTATATCGGCGTGGACGCGTATGCTGACGATTATCCCCATACCCCCGCAGAATGCGGCGAGACTCCCGACGTGATCGTGGATTTCTCGCACGCAAGTGCGACCGACTCGGTGCTGGATTTTGCCGTTGCCAACAATATTCCCTACGTGATCGGCACGACGGGACACAGCGAGGAGCAGCTCTCTCACATCCGCGCGGCGGCAGAGCACGTGGCAATTTTCCACTCGGGCAACATGTCGGTGGGCATTGCGGTGCTTTTGCAGCTGGCAAAGCAGGCTGCGCGCGCCTTCCCCGATGCAGATATTGAGATCATTGAGGTGCACCACAAGCACAAGGCTGACGCGCCCAGCGGCACGGCACTTATGCTGGCAAACGCCATTGGCGAGGTGCGCCCCGATTCCAGACAGGTGCTCGGACGCAGCGGACAGTGCAAAAGACAGCCGCAGGACATTGGCATTAGTGCCGTGCGTATGGGCGGCGTGGTAGGCGAGCACAAGGTTTGCATTTGCACCGAAAGCCAGACCATTACGCTGGAGCACAAGGCACACACCCGCGCACTGTTTGCCGAGGGCGGACTGAGTGCGGCTGCTTATATTGCAAACAAAACACCCGGGCTTTACAACATGCAGACCATGCTTGCAGAGCTTGACGAGGAGAAGGATTATGAAAATAGCAATTGTGGGGTACGGTAACCTCGGCCGCGGCGTAGAGGCCGCACTGACTGCCGCACCTGATATGCAAGCCGTTGGCATCTTCACGCGCCGCGATCCCGCGAGCGTGCAAAGCGTCATGGGCTTGCCGGTATATTCCATGAGCGACCTGGAGAGCATGGCGGACGAGATCGACGTGGTCATCAACTGCGGCGGCTCTGCCACCGACCTGCCGACATCCACCCCTGCGCTGGCCGAAAAATTCCACGTGGTGGACAGCTTTGACACGCACGCCAAGATCCTTACGCACCGTGCCGCGGTCGATGCAGCCGCACGCAAGGGCGGCAAGGTAGCCGTCATTTCGGTAGGCTGGGATCCCGGCATGTTCTCGCTGACAAGGCTTTACGCGCAGAGCGTTTTGCCGGATGGCAAGAGCTACACGTTCTGGGGTACAGGCGTCAGCCAGGGGCATTCGGACGCCATTCGCCGCATCGAGGGCGTGGCCGATGCAAGACAGTACACCGTACCGATCGAGGCGGCCATGGAGAAAGTCAAGAGCGGTGAGATACCCACCTTCAAAGCAGCCGATATGCACGAGCGAGTTTGCTACGTCGCGCTCAAGGATGGCGCGGACGCGGCAGAGATCGAGCAAAAGATTGTGACCATGCCCGATTACTTCGCGCCCTATAAGACCACAGTGCACTTTGTCAGCTTGGAAGAGCTGCACAGAGAGCACGGAGGACTTCCGCACGGCGGTACGGTCATCCATGCGGGCAAGGCGGCAACGGGATCTTCGCACACGATTGAATATAAGCTGAATCTGGAATCCAATCCCGATTTCACGGGCAGCATTCTGGTGGCATTTGCAAGAGCGGCATACAGAATGGGACAGAAGGGCGAGGTTGGCTGCAAGACCGCATTTGACATTCCGCCCATCCTGCTCTCCCCCGAGAGCCCCGAGGAGTTGTACGCACACCTCTTATAATCACCCCCACAGGATGAAAGTTTGGATCGAGCCTTTTCAAAGGCTCGCGGGTCAAGGGCAGAGCCCTTGTCGCGCCCGCAGGCGCGAAATAATGCTTTCGCTGTTTTTGGTTCTTTTTGCAGCTCCTTGCTCAAAAAGAACGGAGAGAATTTCTACAACGTAAAAAACAAAGGGAGAGCTCGTATCAAGGCTCTCCCTTCTCTTTTTTGACCAACACGTATTCCGGGCTTTTCTATTTCGGTTCCCTTTTTCATATTTACCGGCACCCTCTTTCATATTTCTTATCATTAACACAATTATATCGCAAAAATGTGTTAAAGTCAAGTATATTCTTAGGATTAACACATTTTTCGGGGGTGTTACGCATGAAAATTTACGATTACAACGGCAGCAAGAACATTTGCGGGCACAGAGTGAAGGAAGCAAGAAAAAAGTGCAATCTCTCACAGGAAAATCTCGCAGCCAAGCTGCAGCTTGAGGGCGTGATCATCGAGCGTGACAGTGTAAGCAGAATTGAGATCGGCACGCGCTTTGTGGCGGATTACGAAATTGCCGCACTATGTAAAATTCTGCACGTTACTCCCGGCTATTTGTTGGGGATGGAATAACCGTACGCACACCTCTTATAATCACCTTCACAGGATGAAAGTTTGGGTCGAGCCTTTTCAAAGGCTCGCGGGTCAAGGGCAGAG
>JAFQUG010000281.1 GCA_017408625.1 Clostridia bacterium
CCCTCCCGGAGGGGGGCTTTGAGAGTGGATATTCGCTCGTTAAAATCTTTCGCTCGTCTGCCAACGGATGCTTTTTTGTTAGTTTTGGTACAAAATCGTTTTCCATGACGGTTAAGTTACGCGCAAGGCATGCCTACCTTCATCGCCCCCCTCCGGGAGGGGGGATATTTGGTGCTGCCCTGTGCCAAGCACCGGGGGGAGAACGCGAATCCGATGAAATTCTGCGCGTCTCATCACTATACAAAAAGCAGAAGCCTTACGACTTCTGCTTCGATTATATTGCCGCTTATTTCTCAGCCCGATCGGGCTGCTTTTCTTTTTTAACTCACAAAAGATCACTCAGGGGTGCGGACAGCGTGGGCGTTTGCTCCAGCTCGTCGGACACCAAAAACAGTGCGGAATGCTGCGGGATCTTGACCGGCATATAGGTATAGATCTGTCCGCGGTACGTGGCGTACTTGACGCGGCGCGCGCGGCTGACCTTGCCTGTTTGCGGATTGTAGATCAGCGGCTTGAAAGCCCCGCGCAGATACACGGTGTTGTCGTAGGGCTGATCGGTGGTATTATACAGCATGTGTGTGTGCTGCTTGCCGTTGACCTTGTGCAAATGCCCCATCATGCCAACGCGGTGCACGCCCTCGGGCGTGTCGATGTGGCGGTATTCCGGCACAGGAAGATTGAACACGCCACCGTTTTCTAAGCGTCTCATGCCGGTCATAATCACGTCGTAGGGGATCCTGAGCTCGTAGATCAAGCGCATGATCTCGTCGCTTGCGGTCATAAACGTGCCGTCCGCCGCCGTGGCGGAGGGATAAAGCAGGTAAGCGCGACCGCCCTTGCCGTTGGAGTTGTAGCCTCGGTTATTGATCACGGTCTTGTCGCACGCACGCTCACCGAAAATATGCTTGACAAGCTCGCGCACCTGGATATCGTAATCGGTGATATATTCTTCTCCGTAATGATGCAAAAGATCCTTTTCAAATTCGGGCAAGAACTCAAATGCGCTGTCGGGCAGTGTGCCCGTAGCGATCACGATGCCGCCATGATCGTAGAACTCGGAGATGATGCGCAGGTTGTCAAGGCGGATCATGGAGGTCGCGGGCAGGATCAGCACGCGGAAGCCGTTGTTGCCCTTGACGTTTTCAAAGAATAACTGACCGCCGCGCAGCTGACAGTGCTTTTGCAGCGTGTCGGGGTGCAGCATGGTCAGATTGACGCCCGCGTAATGCGCAAGACTGTTGGCAAGCGTCATATAGTCGCAGGTAAAGGGCGTGATGGGATATTCGTAATCAGAGGCGGGCTGCTCGTAAAGCTGTGGCTTTGTGTGCAGTGCATAGATGGGGTAGAGCATGGCGATATCGCAAACCGAAAAGCCCTTTGTCAACAGATACAGGCTGCGGTGCACGGGTTCCGTGTATTGGCGACTCATCTTCATGACCGTGGGGTGCATGATCAGGGTATTCGCGCCGTTTCCGAGCGCGGTAATGGTCTCCTTGAGTGCCAGCTCCTCGGTGTAGGCGTCCGAAAGACGCGCGAACATCTCGCAGATCACACGCTGCTGGCTGCTGTCCGCAGCCGCAGAAGCAGCAAGTGAGAGCGAATTGAGGCCGTAGAGATACGCGTGATCCATGCGTGCTGCGGCACAGTATGTTTGATTGGCAAGCGCGTCGCCCGTGATCCAGGAGCAGGCGGGTGCCTTGGGCTCGGCCTGAATGATGATGGGCTCTAAGTGTTGCGCCAAGGCAAAATCACGCAGAGCGCGCGCAATGCCCGCGCGAAGCAGCTCGGCACGGCACTGCATGAACAAAGCACGAATGTGCTCGGTGCCGCCGCCTAAGTTATGGAACAAAACGGGGTAGTAGGGCGAGGGGTCAAAGCCGAAGCGGGCTATGAAAATCTCGTTGAAATCCTCTGCCCAGTTGCGCCTGTTGGGGGAGTCAAAGCAAAGGTTGTGATAATAGAGTGCGCCGATCGCGGTATTCTGTACGCCGCCGCAAAGCACGTACAGACGGTCAAGATACGAAATGAACGCAGTGCGCGAAAGGCGGTTGTGCGTGGCGTGCTGCGTACCGTCCTGCTCGGCATCGGTGCAGATATACTGTTCGATGACCCAGTTGCCGTCCGGGACGTCAAATTCCAGTACGCCGTCGGTCACAAAGGGGCGCAGGTCAATGATCTGCGTGTATTCCTCGTCCAGCGCGATCAGCGAAAGCGTGGGCTTGTCGCAAAGTCCCAGCTTGAAGTGCTCCCGCTGCTCGACATAGTAGATGCGGCGCGAGAGCACCTTGGTGCGGTCATCGGGATTGCAAAGGGCGCGCTCGATCGGTCTTTGCGGGTGCAGCGCCAGCTTCAGGCCGGTATCCAGAGCGGCACGGCTGAGTACCGCAAACCAGTCCGCGTAACGCTTTGCAAAATCGTCGGTGTACACGTAATCGGTGGGCAGAGAGGGAATGACCAGCGAAAAGCCTCGCCTTGCAAGGCGGGAGAACAGCTTGTGAGCGGCCTCGGACGTAATATCCATCTCGGGACGCACGTGAGCGTACAGCGCATTGGTGCGGTACTTGTACATGAAATCCATTTTTGTGGCTCTGAATTCCTTTCTTCTGCGCATGGTCGAACTCACTCCCTTTGTCATAATCTTTGCTTCATTATATCACATTTTTTCGGATTTGTTAAGGGCTTTGCAGGCAAAAGTCGGAAAATATTTTGCGCATGCGTTGCAAAGCGTGAAAAAATATGCTACAATAGGGAAAAGACCATCAAAAAGGACAGGAAAGCATGAAAAAAGTATTGATCACGGGCGGCTCGGGCGGCATTGGCGCAGGACTTGTGCGCGCGTTTTGCGCAAACGGCGACGACGTCGTTTTTACCTATCACACAAATTTTGAGGCAGCCCAAACATTGGCCATGGAAACGGGGGCAACAGCACTTTGCGCAGATCTTGGAGACAGCGAAAACGTACGCTTTATCGTGGAGTCTGCCCTGGATGTCCTGGGCGGCATTGATGTACTGGTGCACGCCGCGGGCATTTCGCGCATTGGCTTGTTTGACCTGACCACCGACCGGGATTGGAGCGCGCTGCTCTCTGCCAATCTGTCCTCCACCTTTTATATCTGCCGCGAGGTCAGCAAGGCCATGCTCAGTGCGCATACGGGCAGTATGGTGCTGATCGGCTCTATGTGGGGCAAGGTCGGCGCATCCTGTGAGGTGGCGTACAGCGCAACCAAGGCAGGCGTGCGCGGCATGACTATGGCTCTTGCCAAGGAGCTGGGCCCCTCGGGCATTCGCGTCAACTGCATTGAGCCGGGCGTGATCGACACACCCATGAACGCTTGCTTTGACGCCGAGACACGCGCCGCGCTGGCTGAAGAAACACCGCTCGGCCGCATCGGCACACCCGCGGACGTCGCAGCCGCCGCGCTGTTTCTTGCTTCGGATGGCGCGTCCTTTATCACAGGGCAGTGCCTTGGCGTGGACGGAGGGTTTGCGATCTGACCACGATACGGTTGTCAAGGATGAAAGTTTCGGTCAAGCCTTTACATAAAGGCTTGGTGGCGTGTGAATGCTACTGAATATTTTCGCGCAAGTGACGCCACCTGATGCTGAATTTCTGCGAAATTCAGCATCCAAAAGGCAACCGGCAGAGCCCCGCATTACGCCGTTTTTGGTTCTTTTTGCGGCAATTTTGCCAAAAAGAACGGAAACGGTTTTCTCACACAAATCATGATGCATGGCGCGGGATATGGATATCCCGCGCATATCTTTTGACTTTTTTTACGTTGAAATATCAAAAATCAGCTTCAAACCCCGTTGCGCAACGCTGCGTTGCGGAATTTCCTGCGAAAATTGGTTGAATTCAGCACTTGAAAAATGTTATAATACAAACAGAACAAAGGAGGTGCTGACATGGCATTTGGAGAAATTTTGGCGACTCTGCGCAAAAGCAGGGGAATGTCACAGGAGCAATTGGCGGAGCAGCTGAATCTGACAAGACAAACCATCTCGAAATGGGAACTGGATCAGTCCACGCCCGATATGGAATATATTATCAAGCTCAGCGATCTGTTTGGCGTGACCACAGATTATCTGATCAAGGGAGGCGTATACGCGCAGCAGGCCGTCGCCGAACCACAGCGGATACAATCAAGCAAGCCGCCGCAAGGGTATACGTGGTGCTTTTTCGGAGGGCTGACGTTTACGTCCATGTCCTTGGTGGGCATTATTGCGCTGGCGATTTGCGCTGCATTCAATCCTTGGAGTGTGTCTTATAATCGTTATGCCTTTGAGGGCTTTATCGGATTTTAATGGGGACAAATACCCTGTGGCTGTTTGTCATGCTGACGGTGACGGCTCTGATCGGAATTGCTCTTAGCGCGTTTGGCGTGATCAGGAATATTACGTACAAGGCAAAGTGATTTTGTAAAAGACGAGTCTTGTATAAGACTTGCTTTGTAGGGGAGGATATCATCCTCCCGCCCGTATCAAAATTGGTTGCTGACATTTTGGGCGGGGAATTGAATCATTCGCGTGCGGGAGGATGAATTTGCATGCAAATAATCCTCCCCTACGAAAAGAGGGATAAGAACAGGACGGATGCATTTGCATCCGTCCTGGGCTTTTTTAGTTCTGAAACTCATCAATCGGCTTATACTGCATCATGGGTGCGCCCTCGGGGATCTCGTAGCCGAAATCTGCGGGCTTTGCCCAGCGGACAGCGTTGGTGATGATCCGCTGCACGTACGCATTGTGGTAAGAGGGGCAGGACTCGTGACCGGGCTGGAAGTAGAATACCTTGCCCGCACCGCGCAGGTAGCAAAGACCGCTGCGGAAGATAAAGCCGTCCTCAAACCAGGAGCCGAACACAAGCGCGTCGGGCTGCGGAACGTAGAAGGGCTCGCAGTACAGCTCCTCAACGTCCAGAGTGAAGTGATCGGGAATACCCGCTGCGATGGGGTGGGAGGGAAGCAGATTCCAAACGACCTCCTTCTGATCTCTGCCCCAGGAGAGGTTGCCGTTGGTGCCTACCACGTTGCGG
>JAFQUG010000282.1 GCA_017408625.1 Clostridia bacterium
GAGCGCAAGCCCTACTACCCCACCTCCGAGGACGAACGCACCTTGACGCTGCCCTTCAAGCCGGTCAAGGCGGACGGCGCGATCAACCTCTACCATATCTCGGACGCGCACAACTTAGTGGCCGAGCCCATTGCCTGCGGACAGCTGTTTGGCGACGAGCTGGATCTTTTGATCCTCAACGGTGACATCCCCAACCACAGCGGTGACGTGCGCAACTTCAACGCCATCTGCGAGATCGCGTCGGGCATTACCAAGGGGCAGTGCCCCGTGGCGTTTGCACGCGGCAACCACGACACGCGCGGCATTCATGCCGAGGATATGCCGAATTACATTCCCATCAAGGACGGCCGCACCTATTACACCTTCCGCGCAGGCTGTGTCTGGGGGCTTTTGATGGATTGCGGCGAGGACAAGGATGACTCCAGCATTGAATACGGCAACACCGTTTGCTTCCACCAGTTCCGACTGGCCGAGACCGAGTACCTCAAAGGAATCATTGCAAACGCGGACAAGGAATTTGACGCACCCGGCGTCAAGTACCGCCTGATCGTCTCGCACATCGGCTTTACGCATATCCAAAAACCGCCCTTTGACATTGAGCAGGAGCTTTACGGCGAATGGACAAGGCTTGCCGCACAGATGAAGCCCGATCTGTTGCTTTACGGCCACCACCACAGAGTGGAGATTTGCCCGCCCGGCTGCGACTTTGACCACCAGGGCCAGCCCTGCACCGCCATCATCGGCTCAAAGCCCATCTTTGGTGGCGAAAAAGGCAACTCCTTTGTCGGCTGCGGCATCACGCTGCACGAGGACGGCACCAAACGCGTGATCTTCAACGACGATAAGGGTGAGATCTTTACGGATGAGGTGATCAGATAAATATCGCGGTTCAGGCAGGGCATTTTCCAGGCACTAATTGACTTTACCCCTTAAAAATTTATCTCATATTGGATAACAATACAGTTCGGACGCGCGCTGCAAAGGCGTCCCCGTAGGGGAAGAGGACCCGCAGCGATGCGGAACACAGTGAAGCGAGCGGCCGCGGGAAAAGGGGCTGTGTGATGACATTGTGACTGTCTCACATTTGCCAATCCTTAAAGGCTTCCATAACTCGTTAATACTGAAAAACACTCAAGGAGTTTATCATGTCATTGCCGTATAACAAGAAAAATAAACCGTTAGCCCAACATATGCGTAATCATGCTCAGGCCACGAGACAAGAAAACCACTTGTGGTATGATTTTCTAAGTAATTATCCTGTGAAATTTCGCAGACAAGCCATGATCGACAATTTTATTGTGGATTTCTATTGTTGCCGAGCGAAATTGATTATTGAGGTGGACGGTAGCCAACACGAAACGGAACAAGGAATACAGAAGGACGAATTAAGAACCGAGAAATTAGACGCATACGGCCTTCAAGTAATTAGAATTCCTAATCGGTGTATTGACAAAGATTTTTATATGGTATGTGACTATATAGATCAAACTGTAAAAAGTATATTAGGAGGTGCTTGAATGCACCTCCTTTTACTGTTTATTCCGAATAATACCGGCCCAACTTCAATACACGGCCCCTTTTCCCGCGGCCGCTCATTCCGCTGCGCTCCACTCGCTGCGGGTCCTCTTCCCCTACGGGGACGCCTTTGCAATGCACATCCGCATCGTTCGCTTAGCCATTAAAGGCGAGATTTACCAAAATCAACATTTTTTCAAAATTGGTAAATAGAAAATCTCGTTTCTGCTCTTGACATTCCTTTGCAGTTATGCTATACTATATACATCGCAATCCGATGCATCTTAATTCGATACTTCAAAAAGGAGTCGTTCTCATGAAAATCAGCAAAGAATTACTCAAAGGCTCAACAGGCACTATGATCCTGCAGCTGCTTTCCGAGCAGGACATGTACGGTTATATAATTATCCAGCAAATCGAAGCCCGATCCGATTCGGTATTCCGCATGAGTGAGGGATCGCTTTACCCAATTCTGCACGCAATGGAAAAGGACGGATTGCTTGAAGCATACAGACAAGTCAGCGAAAGCGGCAAGGAGCGCAAATATTATCGCATCACCCCCAAAGGCCGTTTGCAATTGAGCTTGAAGCTGGACGAATGGAAGCTGTTTTCGAGCAGTGTTTCCAAGGTGTTGGGAAATGAGTAAGCCCGATCCGTCGATTGAGCAGGAAATGCATCGAACCGCAAAGCGCATTTGCCGAGGCATACATTCCAAAAAAGTCAGAGAGCAAACCGAGCAAGAGTATCTGGAGCACATGGAAGACCACTATTACAGTCTTTTGCTCAAGGGGCTTTCCGAGCAAAAAGCATTGCAGCAGACCATAGAGGGACTAGGCTCCCTTGAAGAGCTTTGCCACATGCTTGCGTCAGTGCACAACCGAATTCCCGCAGACCTTGGTAAAACGCTTCTGCGCCTTGGTATTCGCACGTGCATCGCGGCATTTGTCGGGTGCATGCTTTGGGCATGGGGGTTTTTTCAATCTCAACCGATCACGATGCTTATTCCTTTGCTGATTTTCGCGGGCCTTTCTCCCATCAGATATGCGCGGGCGTTCATCTTACGCCTCAAAGCGTCACGACAAATCAGAAAAATTTGTAAGCAAAACGGCTTTGGCCTTGAGCAGCATGCATCTGTGTTGTTATCGGTGTTCATTCCCGCAAGACGCCCGGAGTGGACAATCACCACCGCACACACCACCTACTATATCCACTTTCTTGCATGTCCTCACCGTCACGTCGCCTTGCATTTTTTCGACAGCTATGCCTATGCGCTGACACTGACCCGCGGACAAGGTGCGCGATTTGCCGACCGCTCCCCTTTTCGCTTCAACCTCATAAAAACGCCCGATCAAACCTACAGTGAACAAAGCCGTCGGTATCTGTTCTTCCCTGTTGGCCCCGAATATCGGGGCGAGCCGGTCAAGCGGATTTTACTGATCAATCCCGTTCCGTCGCTGATCAGCTATCAAAACGGTAACAGCGTGGAATACATCGGAAACGGAGATACGATCTTTGGATTTACCCTATGTGACAGCACACATTTTGCGACCGAGCTGAGAAAGGAGCGTTTATGAAACAGCTTTTCAAGTATTATTTGCCGTATGCATCCATCAGCGCAATCACCATTGCCTTGTTGCTTTTGTTGGGCAATCCCATTCTGCGAACCGTAGCCAACGCAATTGTCGGAGAAGAATGGGGCAAAGTGCTTGCGGGCTATGCGATGGGGTTGATTCTCCCCTTTACGTTGTTTACAGCATTCCATATTTGGCGTACACGCAATCCCGGGCTTCGCCGCGACTACCTCAACAGCACGCGAGACTGCGCATACAGTCCCAAGCAGGACCGACAGACAATACTGAAAAGTAAAGAATTTCGCATGGATCTGATCGGAATGGCTGCAATTGCTCTGCTTTTGACCATCTTATATATGCCTCTATACATCATCATTTTCCCTCTGTTTGTTCCGTTTGATCTTTTATCTTGGAGATATCTGCACAAAAGCTGGAGCAAAGACAGGCTTGACCACGAATCATAACCCAATAGGGCTGCACAATTCACTGAAAAAATAGCAGGGATTTGTTCGATTTAGAGCAGATTCCTGCTTTTTTCAGATATAACAGAAAAGCATTTCGGTTTCCGTTGCCACATCAGCGTCAGAAACCCATTCTATTCGCACGCTCCCCCCCTGCGCTTGGCCGGGGCAGCGCTGTACCTTCCCCCCTCCCGGAGGGGGACTGTGAGAGCAATGTCATTAAGTTAAGAAATCACAATATACCCCCGCCCCAAGATCCTTCGCGGCGCAGCCCTCTTTAAGC
>JAFQUG010000283.1 GCA_017408625.1 Clostridia bacterium
ATATATTCTGATAAATGAGTTGTCGCAGGCGGACGACAGATGGTCGCCCCACGACAGAAATGACTCTTGGGTAGGGGAGCATATCATGCTCCTGCCCGAAAACGGTTTACGAGCGTTTTTCTTTTTTCTTTGCAAAAATCTTATCCACGCAGAATTTGGGAATGCCCACGTCCAGCACGAACAAGAAAGGAACGACAACGGTCAGCACGTAATAAATCACGGTCATAACGTTATCGGGAAGGACATAATGCAGCAAAAAGGTCAGCGGAAGAATGATGGCGATCGAGGTCACGGGCAATCCTCTGTATTTCTTTGTTACGCCGCCCTCGGTCTGCTGGCGTTTGATCTCCAGCACGTTGAAAAATGCAAGGCGAATCACCGCGCAAAGCACGAATAACATCAGTAGAATGATGCCTACAACAGAGTCCACACCGTTAAAGTACAGGAAAATGGCAGGAAATGCGCCAAAGCAGATCACGTCGCAAAGAGAATCCAGCTGAATGCCGAAATTTTTCTCGTCAGCCGTTCTGTTTTTCTTGGATCTTGCCACTACGCCGTCAAACATGTCGCAAATACCCGAGATTGCCAGACACGCCATAGCGGCAAAAGCGTTGCCATCAAAGGCAAATTTAATGCCAAGCAGAGATGAAAACAAGCTTATGTAGGTCAAAATGACCGTGTAATTATAAAAACCAATCAAGCGCATAGTAAGCTCCTTTAGTGATGTTGGTGATGTGCACTCCAAACGTCCATGGCGCGCGCGGCTGCAAGACCTGCGACAAAGCAGACAATGGATACGATCATCACGGTAGGGGACAAGAAATCGGTGGGAATAATTTTGAGAGAGGATGCAATGACAAAGCCGAGAATGACACGGCACATCAGTAAATTGTGCTTTTTATAAAGCATGTTGATCAGACGTGCCAGCAATAAAACTGTTGCAACGATACCGATCAGAAAAGGGATCAATACAGGCAGCTTGAGAGAGCCTATACCCGAGGTCAGAGGCTCATAAAGCCCAAGCTCGATCAGAATGGCTGAGGAGGTCATGCCGGGCACGATGGTGGAAAGTCCCCATAAAACGCCGCAGAAAATAAAGGCTAAAAACGAGGGAGCAAGCGTGGCCTGCACGCCAACCTCAATCATATGAAACAGCAGGTACGCAAAGGAGAGAGAGATGACAAAGGGCATCCAGCTCTTTGAAGTGTTACCCTCTTGTGTATCCTTGAAAACCAGCATTTCCGGCAAGGTGCCGCAGATCAGACCGAAAAAGAGCATAAGAGCCGCAGGCTGGCATAGACCAAATACAAATTCCACCGCCTTGGCAAGCAGAACAAAGCCAAGTGCCCAACCGATGGCAAACGGAATGAGAATGCCAAGGTGCTTTTTGAAGCATTTGATGGGATTTGACAAAAATTCCATCATAGGCTCGTAAATACCGAATACGACACAAAGAACGCCACCGCTGATACCGGGCAGGATGGCACCCACGCCTACGATCGCGCCCTGAAATACGTAAAGCAAGGACCTAAGAAGCATTTTAGTCATGATCCTTGCCCTCAAATTCTCCCCGAACGATTGAGATATATTGCTCAAACATCTGTATCATAGCCTCAAATTGTTCGGGGGTCATTTTTTCAAAGGCTCTTTGCTCAGCCTTGGAAATGGGATCAACTATGCTTCGACCGCGCTTTTTTCCTTCCTCAGTCAAGCGAATGATCTTTCTTTTGCGCTGTCCGGGCACGTGCTCCAGGCGTGCGTATTTTTTCAAAATCATTTGCGTGACGATCGAATTGACCGTTTGTTTGGGCAAGGACCAGATAGTGCAAAGATCCTGTTGGGTATATTCACTGTCCTGCTCTGTCAGCGATGACCATACAAAAAACTCGTTGATCGAGATCGAATTTTGTCCGATGGCATTCTGGTAAGTATTCAGATATTCTTTGATTTGCGTGTGAAATTGATCGATTAGTTGCATGGATACCTCCAAAAAAGTCCTATTTCGGACTTTATGCAATTATTATAGTCCTAAATCGGACTTTTGTCAAGGGTCTTTGTTGAGTTTTGAAAAATTTTTCAAAAAAAGGGAGCAGTTATTTGTAAGCAAATTGCCCATTTCCTACAAATTTTATGCGATCAATGTGTGTAGGGGAAGATATTATCTTCCCGCACGAAATGGGTTTTCATGACGTAATGCTGAATACGTTCTCGTCTTATCGCGTGCGGGAGGATAATATCCTCCCATATATAAATAATTTTCATGTGACGTAAGAGAGGGCCTCACCATTTTTGCAACAAACATGAAAAAAGGAAAGCAAAAATGCCTCCCTTTTTAATAAAAATTCAATTTTTCCCTGCGTAATATGCCTCCAGCACGCGTGCAGCGGAAAGAGAAGAATACGAGCCGCCCGCGCCCTTTTCAATGACGACCGAGATCACGATTTCAGGATCATCATAGGGAGCAGCGCATACGAACAGTGCGTTGTCGATCAGCCCATGGCCAATCTGTGCCGTACCTGTTTTTCCGCCAACCGTTACAGGCACGTTTCTCATGAAATAGCTGACAGTTGCGCTTTCCTCCACCATCATTTTCATGCCAAGCTTGACGGTATCCAGTGTATTTTGCGCAATAGAAAGCTCGGAGAGCACCTTCGGCTCTACCTTCACAGCCGTTTCGTTGGTAAAATACGTGTTGACCGATCCAAGCAAATGCGCTGAATACCGAGTTCCGCCGTTGAGTAATGTGCAAAGGTAGGATGCGATCTGAATGGGCGTAAAGGAGTTATCCGACTGACCGATGGCAGCGGCAATGGTATCGCCCGGCTGCCACGTGGCAAGTCCGTTTTGTTCACGGTAGGTCTCTCCCGCTAAAATGCCGATCTCCTCGTAAAGCTCCACGCCGGTTTTCTTTCCAAAACCGTAAAAATCACAGTACCGATTCATTTTTTCAATGCCCAGCTGCCTGCCAAGCTCGTAAAAATAGCAGTTACAGGAAACGCAAATGGCGTTTGGCGCATTGATATTGCCGTGCACACCCGTGCATTTGGGCTGATATCCGCTGCCAAGCCCCGTATAAGTGCCTTCGCACAGTAAAGGTGTAGAGGCTTGTACCACACCCTCCTGCATGCCTGCTACCACCATACCCAGTTTGAAGGTCGAACCGGGTGCGTAAAGACCCTGCAGCGCGCGATTTAAGAGTGGCTGCGCGGGATCTGCGTACAGATCAGAATAGTCAAGGTTATAGGTAGTCAGATCAAAGGTAGGATAAGAGGCAATTGCCAATACTTCACCTGTGGTTGGATGCATGGCTACCAGAGAGCCGGATTGACAGTCCTTGTTATATCCGCGGTCACGGATATATTTGATATTTTCGGCAAGGCCGTCCTCGGCTGCGATCTGAAGATTGATATCAATGGTCAGATAAACGTCCTTACCTGCCACGGGCATGGATTCATAGTATTCGCCCACCAAATTTCCTTTTGCGTCAAATTCCAATACCTTTGTGCCCGAAATGCCGCGCAGATAGCTTTCAAATGCATATTCGCAGCCCGAAATACCCACAACGTCGTTCATGTTGTAGCCAAGATCTTTGTAATATTCCCAATCCTCGGCGTAGATCTGACCGATATTTCCGAGAATATGCGAGGCATAGCCGGGGTATTCGTACTGACGCTGTACCGTATAGGCAAAGGTCACGCCCGGGATGGCGTGCTCCTTGATCTCGGTGATCAGCGAAAGAGAGATATCGGTTGCAAGTGTGTATGGATTGAGTCCGCCGAAATTGTTGCACTCCATATCGTAATAAAGGCGTAAAAGTGCGTCGATCTGTGCGTCGGTATAAAGATTCTGATCCTGATTCTGCTCGTTCAGACCGTATTTTTTCAGATAATATTTCACTACTGTTTCAGCAGTTGGAAAATCCTCGGGGTGCTCTGCGTAATAAGCCTCAAGAGATGCAACCGTGTGCGTTTTGACGTCATCCTCCAGCTCGTTGGCTGCCAAACGGCGCACAAGTCTGTAACGCATGGTAGTATCCTCTGATACGTCGGAATGATAGGTCAGATCGGGATACGTACCGACAAAGGGATAGAGATCCTTGGTACGGTGATCCGCTTCCGACGAGTGAGAAAATACGTGCAGGAGCAGTAAAAGGCCTTTATTTCGATCGTAATCGTCATCGGGCAGGGTCTGATCGTCCAGCACGAGATTGTAAACGTACTTGTTGGTCACAAGCGGAATGCCGTTTCGGTCATAGATCTGCCCGCGCGCAGCATTGACGGTGACGTATACGAACGAGTGATCCTGTATAACAGGCTTTTCACCTGTCAGTACAATACCGACCAAGCGAAAAACGTAAAGCAGGCAGACAACACAAAAGATGATGGCGAGAATAAAAATTCTGCGTGGGATTTTTTGTTGATTCATATTCTCACCTCGACCTGTAGATCAGCTGCTTGGAGGTCAGCCTCGGATGCTCGATCATTCTGCCAAGACCTTGGCAAACCGCATCCATGGGTTGCTTGGCTATAATGACACGTACGCCCACATGCTTGCTGATCAGTGCGGCCAGCCCCGGAATGTTAGCACCGCCGCCGGTCAGCATGATACCAAAATCGAAAATATCGCCCGAGATCTCGGGGGGAGTTTCCTCAATGGTGGTAATAATGGCTCTGATAATGGCTTCAATGGGTGCGCGCAAGGCCTGGCAGACCTCGCCCGAGGAAATGGTTTGCGTGGTGGCAAGACCGGTGCGGACGTTTCTGCCGAAAATCTGCATAGATCCTCGATCAAGATCGGGTGTGGCAACCGAAAGCTGACGCTTGGCCATCTCGGCAGCCGTGTCGCCCACGATCAGATCCTTGCGGTATTTGCAGTAGTTGATAATGGCTTGGTCGAATTTGTCACCGCCAACACGCAAGGATTTTGCGCGCACGATACCGCCTGAGCTGATCACGGCGATCTCTGTCGTACCGCCACCGATGTCGCAGACCATACAGCCGCGCGGATCGGAAATACGTAAGCCTGCTCCAAGAGCCGCGGCAAGGGGTGCATCGATCATGGCAACCGATTTTGCGCCTGCGTCCAGAATTGCGGTCTCAATGGCCAGTCGCTCCACGTCGGTCAGCCTGTAAGGGCTGGCGGCAAGCACGACGGGCTTGTTGAAAAATCCCGTGCAGTTGGTGCGCTCAAAAAATTCACGAACCATGGTAGAGGTCACCTCTAAGTTGGTGACAACGCTGTCCTGAATGGGTCTGTAGGCCGAAAGGTGTACGGGAGTTTTTCCCACCATACGGCGGGCGTCACTGCCCACACAGACAACCTCGCGGGTGCGATTATCAATGGCAACGGCGGAGGGAGAGCGCAAAAGTATGCCCTTTTCCTTGAGCCAAAAACGTGTATTGGATGTACCGAGATCAATACCGATATGCTTTGCCAAAGCTCTCCCTCCTTTCTGTAAAACTCTTCGTAGGGGAGGAATATTTGCAAGCAAATTCATCCTCCCGCACGTAATGAAATGATTATTGTAATAATGATAGCTGCATCAATTTGTTTTTGGGCGGGAGGATTAATTTGCTTGAAAATTTTCCTCCCCTACATAATGTCTTTATAATCTCAATAAATCAATCCCGAACGCCGATTGTGCCAGGTCGCACATGACGTTGACGGGCAGGCCGACCACGTTGAAGTAATCACCCTCAATGCCTGTGATCCATCTGCCTGCAAGACCTTGAATGGCGTATGCGCCTGCTTTGTCAAAGGGCTCTCCCGAATCAAGATAAAGCTCAATATCCGCGTCACTCATAGGCCCGAAGTGAACGGCGGTTGAGGCGTGCGAAAATGCACCCTTTCTGTTACCCTCTGCATCAATATAACAAAGCGCAATACCCGAGAGCACGTGATGTGCGGTATTCTGTAAGCCTTTGATCATGCGCCGTGCGTCTTCGCGATCCTTGGGTTTGCCCAAAATCTCACCGTTCAATGCGACCACCGTATCCGAAGCGATGATCAGCGTGTCGGGTAAAAGCTTGTCCTGCGAGTCAAGCATATTTTGCACGTCCTGTGCCTTTTGCAGGGAAAGCTGCTCTACAAGCAGCGCAGGGTCTTTCTGATCGCTTTTTTCGTCGGTGTCGGCGGTCAATATGATAAAGGAAATGCCGAGTGTTTCAAGGATCTCCTTGCGTCTGGGCGATTTGGATGCTAAAATGACTTGCATATACAGAACTCCTGTTCGATGATAGGCAGTAAAAATGAGTATACCTATCCATATTAATCCAACTTTAATTATACCACAAAATATAGTGGTTTGCAAGTGCTTTTGGACACAGCACAAAAACTTTACAAGATTTTTCTTTCCGTTCCCTGTAAGCATTGACGTTTGTCATTTCCAAATATTGTTCCTTGCGCCGACAAGTGTTTTCTGTTACAATATTTCTATCGACTCCCAAGGCCGCGTCAGCATCGGAAATTTTTTGGAAAGGACACGGAATATGAAATTTTTCAAACGAATATGTCGCGCTCTGCTGCGATCAAAGTACACGTTTCTCGTGTGCGGCGCGGTAGCGATCACGGCGGTGATATACAGCGGATGTACCGCAAAGGATATGATAGAAGGGAGAGAAGCCGGAGAATGGAATTTTCAAAGAATTGATCCGATTGTACCCGAGGATATGATATACATACCGGAAATTCTCACACAGGAGGATGCGGAAGAGGACCGGGAAGAGACGACGTGTTTGTTTACCGACGTCACAATTGATCTGCCCGAGGCAATTCTGCCCGAGCAGGTTGAGAGCGAGATCACACAGCAAGAAACCACGGCACCCGAGACCACGCAAAAGCCCACCCAAACGACAAGGCCGCCTGAACAAAGCACGCAAAGGCCAACGACACAGAGTACGACCAAGCCACCGCAAAGCACACAAAAGCCGTCGGAAAGTACGACCGGCGGCACGTCGAAGCCTGTGAGCGGATGGAACGTAACCTATGCACAGGCAAAAAAGATGGTCAAGGCGGACAGCGCGTATGATTATGAGGATCTGTATTGGCTTGCTCGTATCATCTCAGCCGAGGCAAAGGGCGAGAGCTTTACGGGGCAGATCGGTGTGGGCACGGTGGTACTCAATCGCGTACGCTCAAGGGAATTCCCGAATACTGTCAAGGGTGTGGTGTTTGACAGAAAATACGGTACGCAGTTCACGCCCGTAGCCAACGGAACGGTTTACAATACCCCCACCAATTCTGCCGTTGTAGCGGCAAAAATGTGTCTGGACGGCTATACCTTGTCAAATTCCGTCTTGTATTTTGTCAATCCGTCCATTGCCACCTCATCCTGGATCCAGAATCACCGCAAATATGCCTTCCGCATCGGAAATCATGAGTTTTATCATTAAAAAAACATAGCCCGATCGGGCTGATGAGATAGCGGAGAAATTTTGTAAAGCAGAAGTCGTAATGAAGTGAACCCAAAAGTTTAGACAAAAATTAAATATTATGTTGTTTGTGAATGAGCTCGGTATTGCACTGGGCTCATTCCTTTAAGTTTTAGAGAAATTCTTTCGTTGTTGTAGTAATGTATGTACTCTTCCAACTTTTC
>JAFQUG010000284.1 GCA_017408625.1 Clostridia bacterium
GCACGTGCACGCGAAACAGCCATAAAAACGGCTTGCGGAGCACTCCGTGGAATACACGATAAAATCCGCTCTTCATCTTACAGATCGTTCAGCTTATCGCCCAGCTTTTCCTTGATAAAGGCAAGCAGGCTCTCAAGGCTCTCCTCAAAGGTCAGTCCCGAGTTGTCGTACATGATGGCATCGTCTGCGGGGATGGCGGGCGCGATATCGCGGCCTGCGTCCTGCGCGTCACGGGCTACCATTTCCTCCATGACCTGCTCAAGTGTCACGTCCTGACCCTTTTCCAAAAGCTCCAGATAGCGGCGCTTTGCACGGGTCTCGGGAGATGCGGTCATGAAAAGCTTGAGATCCGCATCGGGCAGAATGACCGTACCGATGTCACGGCCGTCCATGATCACGCTGTTCTTGCGCGCGATCTCTTTTTGGGTCTCCAGCAAAAATGCTCTGACCTCGGGGATCTTGGAAACGCCCGACGCATACATCGAGATCTCGGGCTCGCGGATGCGATCACCGGGATTTATGCCGTTGAGATAAATGTTTTGCACGCCGTCCTCGAATTTGACCTCAATATGGATCTCGGGCAGCAGCGCGCAAACGGCTGCTACGTCATCGGCGGCAAAGCCGTGGTCGCGCACGTAAAGACCCACGGTGCGGTACATCGCGCCCGTGTCTACGTAAACGATGCCAAGCTTTTTGGCAATGGCCTTGGAAAGCGTTGTCTTACCGGCTCCGCCGGGTCCGTCAATGGCAATCTGAATCATGATAGTACTCCTTCAATATGAAAAATCGGTAGCGGCACTCTCGCCTGCGAGGTGTCCGGTGGAAAATGCGATCTGTAAATTAAAGCCACCCGTGTAGGCGTCCACGTCCAACACCTCGCCTGCAAAGTAAAGTCCCGATACAAGACGGGATTCCATGCTGGCGGGCTTGATCTGGCGTACGTCCACGCCGCCCTTGGTCACAATGGCCTCGTCAATGGGTCGAAATCCTGTCAGCTTGACAGAAAAGCCCTTGAGCAGCGATACAAGTGCATGACGCTCCTCGGCCGTGATCGAATTGACCTTTTTGCGCGGGTCAATTCCCGAGCGCGCGACCACCACGTCAATCATTTTCTGTGGCAAAAGGTCTCCAAGGCTATTGACAAAATCCTTATTATGATACTTGGAAAAATCCGAAAGCATACGCGCATCCAGCGTTTTTTCGTCCAGCGCGGGCTTGAGATCGATATAGGCGGTATATTTTCCCGGCGCAATATCCGGCAGATGCGCCGATGCGCTTAAAATCATGGGGCCGGTCAGGCCGAAATGCGTGAACATCATCTCGCCAAAATCACGATATACCGCCTTATCCGTGGCGTTATCCTTGATGACAAGCCCTACGTTGCGCAAGGAAAGCCCCTGCATGGCACGGCAATCGGTTCCCTCGCAGGTGATGGGAACCAGAGATGGGAGCAGCTTTGTGACGTTGTGTCCCGCTCTTGCAGCCAGCTTATATCCGTCACCGTCCGAGCCTGTCAGCGGATAGGACTTTCCTCCCGTACACACGATCACGCGGTCAAATTCGTAGTCTTTATCGGTGCGCAGACCGCAAACGCGACCGTCTTCGATCTGCAAGGAGCTCACTCGCCGGCACACGACCTTGACGCCCGCATCCTGCACGGCACGCTTCATGGCGTTGACGATATCAATGGCCTTATCCGATTCGGGAAACACGCGGTTGCCTCGCTCGGTCTTGAGCGGCACGCCCAGATCCTCAAAAAAGGCCTTGGTGTCCGCCGTGGTAAAGGCTGCCAGCGCGCTGTAAAGAAAGCGCGGATTGGTGGGCACGTTGGTAAGAAAGGTATCTCTGTCGCAATCGTTGGTCACGTTGCATCTTCCCTTGCCCGTAATGCGCAGCTTTTTGCCAAGGCGATCGTTCCGCTCAAACAGCGTCACATCTGCACCCATATTGGCGGCAGCCACAGCTGCCATCATACCCGCAGCACCGCCGCCCACGACGGCGACGCGCACGGGAGAAAAATCACCGTATTCCATCATTACTGCTGGGTTTTATCGTAAATGTCGTATTCGTCCCACAGCACCTCAAGGTGGCGCAGTCTCTCGGTCACCTGCTCCTGGCAAACGCGGGAAACGGCTACGACAAGCGCGTTGATCACGCTCAGGGGAGCGACCAGCGAATCCACAAAGGACGCCATGTCGCTCTGTGCAACCAGCAGCTGATCCGCACTTGCGGCAAGCGGGGATTCCACGCTGTCGGTCAGACAGATCACGTCCGCACCGCTCTTGTGCGCATACTCGGTTGCCTTGATAATTCTCTTGGAGTATCTGGGAAAGCTGATGGCGATAACAACGTCACCCTCTCCCACGCCCAGCATCTGCTCAAACACCTCAGCACCCGAA
>JAFQUG010000285.1 GCA_017408625.1 Clostridia bacterium
GGGTCTGCTGGAAAGACTCAACACCCTGGCACAGAGCGAATATAAGAGAGTGACCTATACCGAGGCTGTCGAGCTGCTGACCAAGTCGGGTGCTGACTTCAAATATCCCGTTGCATGGGGCTGCGATCTGCAGACCGAGCATGAGAGATATCTGACCGAGCAGGTTTACGGCTGTCCCGTATTCGTGACCGACTATCCCAAGGAGATCAAGTCCTTCTATATGAGACTCAACGATGACGGCAAGACGGTTGCCGCTATGGACCTGCTGGTTCCCGGCGTTGGTGAGATCATCGGCGGTAGCCAGAGAGAAGAGAGACTTGACGTGCTGCTTGCAAGAATGGCTGAGTGCAACCTGGATCCTGAGGATTACTGGTGGTACGTCAACCTGCGTAAGTACGGCGGCACCAAGCACGCAGGCTACGGTCTGGGCTTTGAGCGTATCATCATGTATCTGACCGGTGTTTCCAACATCCGTGATGTCATTCCTTATCCCAGAACAGTCGGCAACGCTGAATATTAATGCAAAAATGAACAGGCGAAAGAAATTTCGCCTGTTTTTTGAAATTATTTCAATAACCGTCGGACTTTTTCGAAATCTTTCTCGTCTGTATAAGTGAAAGGACAATTAAGGAGGCTTCATGATGAATCAGAATCAGACCTATATGCTCAGCGATTCGGCCATTGTTGAGCTGTATTGGGCAAGAGATGAAGCGGCGATCAAGTATACGGATCTCAAATACCGCAATTATTTGCTGCGCGTCGCGCATAACATCCTTTCGGATATGCAGGACAGTGAGGAATGCCTCAACGACACCTATCTTGGTGCATGGGAGTCCATGCCGCCGCACAGACCAAACGTGCTGCAGGCGTTTTTGAGCACCATTACGCGTCATCTTGCCATTGACCGATACAGAAAAAAGCATACCAAAAAGGCCATCCCGCCCGCGTTTGTTGCACCGCTTTCCGATTTGGAGGGCGTGTTATCGGACGACTTTGCCTCTTATGATGAAAGAGCGGCAAGGGAACTGTCCGATGTGATCAGCGCGTGGATCAGAACGCTGGACGAACGCAAGCGTTACGTATTTATGAGCCGATATTTCGATGCCCGCTCCATTGAAGAGATCGCGCAAGCACTCGGCTGTGCACGATCGACCGTCAATGCGGACATCGCATACATCAAGACTTCTTTGAAAGCAACGCTGGAAAAGGAGGGATACAAGGTATGAATAAATCCATGTTTATGGACGCCGTCGGCATGGTGGATGCCGATATTGTCGAGGCATACGTGCTCAAGGATATGGCACTGCGAAGCCGCAAGCGGAGCAAAACCAAGCGGTATCTTGTCACGCTGCTGGCAGCAGCGATCTCTATGCTGCTGGTGATTGCATTGCTTGTCACCTCGCTGCCGCTTGTGTACATTGTCAACCGCGAAAAAATTGACTCGGCCGTCTCGGACGCGATTGACCGCGTGATCTTCCCGTTGGACGACGAGGATGCAGATATCAAGCAAGAGGATCTGCTGCTCAACTGGATCGAATGGCCGATCACCGAGCAAGTATTCAATGCACTGGGTGCAGGCTCCGAGAATTCGATCATTGAATGGATGACAGGGGAGCATAGCGGCCTTGCGGGTGAGGCTTGGCAAAGCCTTGGTGGGCTTTTGGAGAAGCTATATGAGTATTATCAAAAGCATCATGGTGAAATCGATTTGCCACCGGATGAGATCGAAAGCGAAACTGAAACCGAAACCGAAACTGAAAGCGAGTCGGAAACCGAAACTGAGCCGGAATTTGAAACCGAAACCGAACTCGAAACCGGCATTGACAGCAGTGTGGTAATCGAAGGGGTTCAATATGTGTTGGGTGGCACACAGGACTACTATATCGTATATAGCTTTGTATACCAAGGGGATCCCGTTGTGATCATCCCAGAACAAGTAAACGGCCTTCCCGTAAAGGAAATTTTCCCAGGAGCATTTTACATGGCCGCGGAGATTACAGAGGTACAGCTTTCCTCGTGCATTGAGCTGATTGGCTATCGTGCATTCGCCAACTGTACCAAACTTAAGAAAGTACAGCTGTCAGAACGGATCACGAATATCAACGCGGAAGTGTTCAAAAATTGCTATGCGCTTGAAGAGATCACGTTGCCGGAAGGTTTGATATCAATCGATGATAATGCATTTTACTCTTGTAGAATGCTCAAAGAAATCAAACTGCCGGATTCTTTGCAGTGCATTGGAGCCAACGCATTTGCAGAATGCACCTCACTTATTGGTATCAGAATTCCGGATAATGTTCAAGAGATGTGGTCGGGTATCTTTATGAACTGCACTTCACTGACCGAAGCGAATATACCCGGTGGCATACTCATTTTGCCTGAGAGTACCTTCCAAGGATGTTCCGGCTTGCAGCTCGTGGAACTGCCCGAAAAAATGGCAGAAATCGGTAACTATGCATTTGATGGCTGTAAGATGCTCTCCAGCTTTCAAATTCCTTCTGAGTTGAAGGTGCTTGGAATGTTTGCATTCCGGAAATCGGGGATACAGCACGTCAAGCTACCGGCAACCTTGCAGACGGTCAATAACTATGCATTTATCGGTTCAAGTGTGAAATACGTTGAAATCAGCAACGGAATTGCGCTGTCAAGGTCTATGTTCCAGGATTGTGCAAATCTGATTGAGGTAAAGCTACCGGATGATCTGATCGAAATCCCGGAAAATGCTTTCTCGGGGTGCCTGAGCTTGACACAGATAGAGCTTCCTTCCTGCTTGACCACCATAAAAACAAGTGCATTTGAGGGATGTGCTGCGTTGGAAAGCATCGAATTTCCTGAAAGCTTAAAAAAGGGTGGAATAAGTTCGTATGCATTCAAGGGATGTACTGCGCTAAAATCTGTGTATGTTCCGGACGGTGTACCATTAAGTGACGGAGTGTTCAGCAGTTGCACGTCGCTGAAGGATATCAGATTGCCGTCCACCCTTACTGTAATGTATAATTCTTTGCTCAGTTACAGCGGAGTGGAAGAAGTATACGTGCCGGATAAGGTAGTGAAAATTGATATGCTGGTCTTTGAGAAATGCTCAGAGCTCGTTAAGGTCAGCCTGCCGGCATCACTTGTGAGCATTGAATATATGGCATTTCGAAATTGCGATCAGTTTACGACCATCGAATATCGCGGTACGGTTGAGCAATTCAAGAAGGTCTATATCAATTATAATGCAATTTGGCAAGAGGTCACTGTCATCTGCACCGACGGTGAGATCGTAATAGAATAAAAAGCAGGGCAGAGAGTCTTCGGGCTCTCTGCCTTGCTTTTCCTCTTGCAAAATTGCGATTTTATGATAAAATGATAATAGAGGAAAATGATCAATATCTTTACACTTTTCAATTTCGTTTGGCGACTATACTTACGAAAGCCCATATCAAACAAAAAGGAGACGTGACAATGCAAGAACAAAACGTAAGTTTGCGCAGTGACCAAGAGATCATTGCACTGTATTGGGCACGCGACGAAAAGGCCATAGAGGCGACCGACGTCAAGTATCGCAGATTTTTGATCAGTGTCTCGCAGAATATCCTGCACGATATGCAGGATAGCGAGGAATGCTTGAATGATACTTACGTCAGCACCTGGAATGCCATTCCGCCGCACCGTCCCAACGTGCTGCAAAGCTTCTTGGGCTCGATCATGCGCAAGATCGCCATCAGCAAATACAGGGAAAAGCACAGGCAGAAAAGGGACCTGAGGGTCACCTTTTCATTGACCGATTTTGAGGACTATGTGCCTGATCAGGAGGGCTCGTATACCATGCAGGAAACTGCCGAATTGGGGCAGGCCATCAGCGATTGGCTGCGTACGCTGAGCGCACGACAGCGCTACGTATTCATCAGCCGATATTATTATGCAAAGGGCTTGGATCAGATCGCATCCGAGCTTGGATGCAGCAAATCCACGGTCAATAAGGACGTCTATGACATCAAGCGAGGTCTTCGCGAGCATTTGGCAAAGGAGGGCTACTTGGTATGACGCAGGATATGTTATTGGATGCGATCGGCATGATCGATACCGATCTGCTTGAGAGCTATACGCAAGTGGAAACCCGTCTTTTGCTGCGCAAAAAGCACCGCATGCCCGCGTGGGGCAAGCTGCTGATCGCAGCGGCTTGTCTGCTTTTGACCTTTAGTTTGCTGCTGGCATCCTTGCCGCTGACCTATATCGTGCATCGCGAGCAGATCAATTCTGCCGTAATCGAATCGATCGACCGCGTGCTTTTCCCCTTAGATGATGAAGGAACCGATATCAAGCAAGAGGATCTGTTGCTCAATTGGATCGAGTGGGAATTTTCGGAAGAGTTGTTTGCAGCCTTGGGCGCGGGCACAGAAGATTCCGTCATCGATCAGATGCAGGGAATGCAGGGCGGTCTTTTTGGGGAGATCATGCAATCCATCGGTGCGTTCCTTGAACGCTTGTATGAGTATTACCATAAGCACAAGACTGATCCGGAGCCCCCGATCGAGCAGGATACCGAGCAAACGACAGATGAGCCCGAGGAGCCTACGACGCAAGGTGAGCAAACCGTATACGAGCATAACGGCATCGTTTATGAGCGCGGAGAAAAGGACGACTATTGGCAAGTCACGAATATCAAAACTACGTCAGAGCTTTCGAACGGTGACGGTGTCGTGGAAATTCTTGCAGAGATCAACGGTCTGCCCGTTCAGGTCATAGCAGAAAAAGCGGCTTATAACAACGTGTTTATCAAAGAACTCATATTGCCCGACAGTATTACCGAAATTCAAGCAGAGGCTTTTTACTACAGTACTCAGCTGCATACGGTCAAGTGGTCGCAGAATTTGCAGCATATCGGTCGGGAAGCCTTTTACTGCAATGATATCAGAGAGCTGGAGCTTCCGGAGTCCTTACAAAGCATGGATGAAGGTGTATTCTTAAACAGCCAGAGAATGAATCGTGCGGTTTTGCCCAAGAATCTTACAACCATTCCCGCAAAATGCTTCTCGGATAGCGTGAATTTGACAGAGGTGATCATCGGGGAAGGCTGTATAAGAATTCTCGATTATGCTTTTTCAGGTTGTATTGCAATCAAAACGATCGAACTACCCGCGCAGCTGCAGGATATCGGCAGTGCAGTCTTTACAGGAAGTGGACTGGAATCGATCGTCCTGCCGCCAAGTGTGACCACGATAGAGCCGTCGGCATTTTCGGGTTGCTCGGAGCTTGTCAGCGTCACGTTACCTGAGAGCCTTGAGACCGTACCGTCCGATTGCTTTTACAGATGCGGAAAGCTCAAAGAGATCGTACTGCCAACTTCGTGCCAAACCATCGGTGCGTCTGCCTTCAACTCTTGTGTATCGCTCCAAGAGATCGTCATACCCGATGGCGTTACAACGATCGAAAGCAGCGCGTTTGGAGGCTGCACAGGCTTAAAGCAGGTCACGTTTTCCGAAAATTTGAAGAATATATACGAATACGCATTTTCAACCTGCAGCTCTCTTGAGGCGGTGATATTGCCTGAAGGGCTTGAAATCGTAGGTCAAAGGGCGTTTTTGAATTGTACCAATGTCAAGGAACTGTATTTGCCAAAGTCTTTGCTTACCGTAGGGCTCGAATCCTTTAAAGGATGCACGTCCTTATCAAGCGTTTCGATACCTGACGGTGTAGACCAAATGGGTGAACGCGTATTCCAGGATTGTGTGAGCCTGCAGAGTGCATACGTGCCCGCATTCATTGAGGACTTTCCGGATTCGTTCGAGCTCTTTATGGGATGCTATTCGCTCAAAAACGTCACCTTTGGAGAGGGATTTGACGGAAGAGACTTGTGCATTGGCATGTTTACAAACACAGGATTTGTGCGAATTACGCTGCCGGATAAGGTTGATACGATTGAAAGCCGCGTATTTCAGGATTGTGCAAATCTGGAAGAGGTCTATCTGCCTGAGAATTTTGAGCATATCGTATCCGATGCATTTACCGGATGTGCGAATCTTAAGTCAATATACTATCCGGGAACTGTGCAGGAATTTGAAAGCAAGGTTCAAGTCGACACTCGCGCAATCCCAAGCGGAGTCAAAATCGTCTGCACCGACGGTGAGATCGTAATAGAATAAACAAAAAAAGCAGGGCAGAGAGCAATTTTGGCTCTCTGCCCGTTTTTATCTGTTGATTATTTTTGAAAATATGATAAAATAACATCAAAAGCGTACACATTTTCAAAATTTTAGCATCTATATAGGTGAAGAGCGCTCAACAAGGAGAGATGACATGCAACAAATCAAAACCTACCTGCCTGATGACGAGACCATCATTGATCTGTATTGGGCAAGAGATCAGGAGGCCATTCGTCTGACTGATCAGAAATACCGTACATATTTGATGACGGTTGCAAACAATATTCTGCATGATCTCCAGGACAGCGAGGAATGCCTGAACGATACGTATCTCGGCGCATGGAACTCCATGCCGCCCAAGCGTCCTCGCGTGCTCAAGGCCTTTTTGTCTGTCATCATGCGCCGCCAGGCTATGATGTATTACAGACACCATAACAGACAAAAGCGCGGAGGGGACAGCCAGCCCATCTCGCTCTCGGATTTTTCGTTCATTTCGGAAGAACCGATCAGATACACAGAGCAGGACAGTGACGTTTTGTCGAGCGTCCTGGATGAGTTTATGGCAGGGCTTGAAGGAGAGAGTCGGTATATTTTCATCAGCCGTTATTTCTATGGGCATCAGATTGATCAGATTGCAAATAAATTGGGGCGCAGCCGCTCTAAGATCAACAAGGAGCTTGCAAGTCTCAGATCTGAGCTTAAACAAAGATTGGAAGAGGAGGGATATTCGGTATGAGTAAGCAAATCAATCGCGATCTGCTCAGCGATGCGATCGGCAAGATCGATCCGGATTATTTGGATGAATTTGAACGAATGGACGCAGGGCTTACCAAAAAGCCACCGCACAAAAAGCACTATCTGCGTGCTTTTCTGATCAGTGCCGCCTGCCTTGTGCTTGTATTTGCGCTGCTGCTTTGCAGCCTGCCGTTGACCTATATTGTGTTTAAAGATCCCATTGATTCCGTTGTTTCGCAAACGGTCGACCGTGTGATCTTTGGTCAAGATGGGGAAGAGGATGGCTCCAAAACCATTCCGCTTTGGGTGAGTTGGGGGGCGACCGAAGCCTTTTTCAACGCACTTGGCGCGGGAACGGAGCATTCAGCCATCGAAGCCATGAAGCATGGCGACTCCCAAGGCTTGATTGCCGAGCTCCTTGAAAACCTCGGGTTATTCTTAGACCGTCTGTATCAATACTACTTGGATAACAAGGATGAGATCGACGGGGTGATCGACGAGCTGGAGAATGAGCTTGGCACAGAGATTGAAATCGAATCAAGCTTTGATCCTCCCATCATCGAATATCCGACCGAGCCTGAAGAGACAGAGCCACCTACGGAAGAGATCACCGATCCGCCGGTTGAGTATGTTCCGCCCGAAATCTTCGTGATCTACGAGCCCATGAACCTCAAGCTTCAGCAGCTGACAGGCAACGCGGGCACGTATTATACCGTCTGTGGCTTTCACGATCCGGAAATCATTGTCAATGATCTGATCATTCCCGCAGAGGTGAACGGCATTCCCGTCAAGGTGATCGGGGCGGAAGCGTTTAAGAACTGCCGCGAGATTCAATCGGTCTATCTGCCGAGTACCATCGTGACGATCAGTGCACAGGCATTTATGTCCTGCACAATAGAATCCTTGGAGATTCCCGTTTCGGTTGAGCGAATCGATTCGGGGGCCTTTTACGGCTGTAAAAAGATTGGGACTGTGATATTTGAAGAGGGGAGCAGATTGTCTGTCATTGGTTATCAGGTCTTTGCATGCTCCGGTATTGAAACCCTTGAACTGCCAAGCGGATTGCTGAACGTTAACAGTCAAGCATTTGAATCCTGCTCCAAGCTTACAGCTGTCGTAATTCCAGCGTCTGTCAGAAGTCTTGCGTACGGAGCGTTTATCAATTGTCATTCGTTGCAAAGTGTAAAAATCGCTGCTGATGGAACGCTCAACGTTGGAGAATCTGCATTCAAAGGCTGCAAGGCCTTGACGGATCTGGAGCTTGGCGGTACCGCACAGATCTCGCGGAACGCTTTTGAGAATTGTGATGCACTGCAAAGCATTGTAATTCCCGGATCGGTGGGCGTGATTGGAGAATACGCCTTTACCGACTGTGACGCATTGGAGAACGTGACGTTTGCAAGCGGTATGAAAAAGCTCTCTATCTCCGGCTATGCGTTCTCTAATTGCGATCGTATTACCGAGATTGAATTTCCCGCGCGTCTTTCGACCACACAGAATTTCATTTTGTTTGGATGCGATGCGATCGAAAAGATCACCATTCAGAATCCGACGGGCAATTACAGTGCTGCAAGTTTCTATATTGAGAATTATTTGTATAGCGATCACACCGTTTTGTTTAACGGAACAAAGGGGCAGTGGCGGGCACTGGGACTGCAGGACGTTCACGGTATGAACAGCACCATTATCTGCAGCGACGGCTATTTCGGAGTCAAGCCCGAATAACCGATTCTATTTCAAGAACCACCGCACGGCGGTGGTTCTTTTTTGATATCTATTGAAATTTTTCATATTTGTGATAAAATGTTTTTATATGAGCGAACATTTTCAGAAAAA
>JAFQUG010000286.1 GCA_017408625.1 Clostridia bacterium
CGCAGAGCGCAGAGGCACTCGGCAAGAGCGTGGGCAGTGACCAAAAGGACGGCAAGACCACGTTTATGCGCTTTTACGACGTGGATGGCGCGCGCGCATATGCCAAGCAGCTGACAGAGGATGCCGTTTCGGCGATCGGGACCTTGGAAAACAGTCAAAGCTTGGTGACTTTGGCAGAATTTCTTGCAAAAAGAAACTATTGATAAAACAGAGGAATGACAACATGCAAGCAGTTAAAGATTTTTTTACCAACTACATAGTCATGTCCGCACTGGCCGGATGGTTTACGGCTCAGATATTGAAAATATTTACCCGAGGCTTTAAGCAAAAGAAGCTGGATATTCCCAATATCCTTTTTGGCACGGGCGGTATGCCCAGCTCGCACACCGCAGCCGTGATGTCTATGGCCGTGGCAACTGCGGTCGTGTTTTCGCCCGCCTCCTTTGAGTTTGCTATTGCGGGCGTGCTGGCCATGATCGTCATGCGTGACGCTATGGGCGTGCGTCGTGAGGTCAGCAAGCAGGCAGCCATTATCAACAAGCTGGTGATTGACGTGATCAACGCCGAGAATGAAGAGAACAGAGAAAAGCGACTCAAGGAGCTGGTCGGCCATACGCCCCTGCAGGTGTGGGCAGGCTGCGGCGTTGGTATTGTCGTACCGCTGCTTTTGCAGTTTATCCCGTTTTTCCGCGAAAGCATTTTGCAACTGCAGGGCGTGGGATGATGAGAGCGGATCTGTACCTTGTTGAGTACGGTTACGTTAAAAGCCGTACTGCTGCAAGAAAATATATAGAGCAAGAGCATGCCGTTATTGACGGGCAGGTGATCAAAAAGCCCTCGCAGGAGATCGACGAGAATGCAGAGCATACCGTTGAGATATTGGAACGCGAACGATACGTCAGCCGCGGCGGACAAAAGCTGGAGGGGGCGTTTCGTACCTTTGGCATCAACGTCGAAGGCCTGCGTGCGGCCGATATCGGTGCATCCACGGGCGGCTTTACCGATTGTTTGCTGCAAGCGGGTGCAGCGCACGTGTACGCCATTGATTCGGGCAGGGATCAGCTGGATCCCGACCTGATGCTTGACGAGCGCGTGACCAATATGGAGGGCGTCAATGCAAGACACCTGCAGCCGGACGATATCGGAGGCTGCGTGGATATTGTGGTCATGGACGTTTCGTTTATTTCGCAGACGCTGATCCTTCCTGCTGTATCCAACCTTTTGAAGGATGGCGGTATATACGTCGGACTGATCAAGCCGCAATTTGAAGCGGGCAGAGCAGCACTTAGCAAGGGCGGCATCGTCAGGAATGCCAAGGACCGTCGCGCAGCGGTTGAGCGTGTATTGGAAGCAGCAGAGCAGCAGGCTCTGTGTCTTTACGGACTCACCGAGTCTCCCATTGAGGGCGGAGACGGCAATATCGAATACCTTGCATATTATGTAAAAAACGGACAAAACGGTATCGCACGCACATCGACGGTGCAACGGCTGTTTTTGGACAAGAGAAAGTAGGAGATCGGCATGAAGAGAGTTGCGATCATTACGAATTATAATATCACCGAAAAAGCGCATGCCGCCATTACTGTGGCGCAGCGGCTGATCTCGCATGGCTGTGAGGTGGTGGCTGCCGTATATAATCGGGAGCGTTTTCTCAAAATGGCACAGGGAAAGGCTGAGTTTTTGCTTCTGCCTATCGACGAGGTGTACGCAACTGCAGAAATGATCGTGGTGCTTGGCGGAGACGGCTCGATTTTAGAGGCGGCAAGACGGTCGGCCACGCGCGGCACACCCATTCTGGGAATCAATCTGGGAAGACTTGGCTTTATGGCTGAGTTGGAGATGCGCGATGTGGCAGATCTTGACAGGCTGTTCGAGCCGGATGGATACACCTTGGAAAAGCGTTCGATGCTTAACGTTGAACTGATCGGCTCCAAGGGAAATCTGCGTTCCTTGTGCTACGCACTCAACGATGCCTCGATCTCCAACGGATCGATCGCACGCATTGTGGACCTTGAGCTTTCTGAGGGCGGTGTACCCGTGACCTCTTACCGTGCAGACGGCCTGATCGTGGCAACGCCTACGGGATCTACCGCTTATTCCATGTCGGCCGGCGGATCGATTGTGGATCCCCGTGTGTCCTGCTTCTGTGTCACGCCCATCTGCCCGCACTCTCTGGCAGCAAGACCCATGATCTTCCCGGATAGTGCAGTGCTTGAGATCAAAAATATCTGCCAGCGTGAAAAGATGCTGTATCTGACCGTGGATGGCAGAACCAATTATGAAATGTATAAGGGCGACGTTGTCCGCATCAGCAAATCCCCACTGCAGACCAATCTGGTGCGCATCAAAAGCTGTGGCTTTTATAAAAAGCTGCGCCAGAAGATGACCGAGAACGAATAAACGAAAACGGAGTGACATTTGATGAAAAAGAACAGACATGAGAAGATCATAGAGATCGTGGAAAAATACGACGTCGAGACTCAGGACGAGCTGATCGAGTATCTGCGCAAAATGGGCTATGACGTTACGCAGGCAACCGTGTCCCGTGACATCCGTGAGCTCAAGCTGACCAAGGTGATGGGCGAAAAGGGCTCTTACCGTTACGAGCTGCCCAAGACGAGCGAGCCTCTTGGCAATTTCAAGTTCAATCATGCGCTTGCAGAATCCATTACCTCGGTGGACTATGCGCAGCACACGGTCTTGATCAAAACCTTCCC
>JAFQUG010000287.1 GCA_017408625.1 Clostridia bacterium
GCCACCGCCTGCCGCCAAATACAGCAGACCGACGGGGATATGGCGCTGCCGCCGCCCCAAATTCCCATCACCGAGCGCACAGAGGATTTTCTTGCCGTTGAGCTGACACAAGAACCTGCCGATTTTATCGGTCAATCCGATCAATTCATTTACGCCACGCTCAAAGCCGCGCTGGCAGAAGCCCATTGCCTGGAGGAGGACGAGCGTTATGTCTTTTGGCTGCACTGGGATAATAAGTTGTACAACTCCAAAAAGGCGGGTGACACTGTCACGGACACATATCGAATTTCTTACCATTTGGATTCCGACAGTTGGATGGAAACGCATGAGCTTTTACACTTGACATTTTCCGTTGCCGGAGCCTTGCTTGCCGCGACCTATGAAAGCAAGGAAACCGAGTATTTCTTATCCGGCGATGTGCCATATGTTGCAGAAATCTATTCCCCGGATGATGCCGAAGAATTTCCCCAGGAGGATGCACTTCTTACCGGCATGGATGGATTTCTCATGCGGAACAAGGCGACCGAACAAGATGCACGCAAGTTCATTCGTGCTCGTTGGAATGAGTACTACACGCATTCTCGGAACGAAACAGACTATTACGCAATGAAGGATGGGTTCTCGATAACCGAAGATGACCAAGGAAACACCAAGATTGAAGAATATTCTCGCTACCTCGCACTCACCTTTGCCGAGGACGGAACGCTGACAGCAGCCGTCATCACGCAGGAGCCGTAAGCAAACAAAAATCACCGAAAGGAGCCCCATCATGTTCAAAGGAAAGAAAACCTGCAAGATCTTGAAGGAGATCCGTGCGCAGATCGCGGCGGAGAACGACATTCTCTACATCACCTCGGAGTGCAAGCATCAGGGCGACTGTCCCGGCACCTGCCCCAAGTGCGAGGCGGAGGTGAGGTATCTGGAAAAGGAGCTCGAAAAACGCGCCAAGCTCGGCAAGGCCGTCACGGTTGCGGGGTTGGCAACGGCAATGCTGTTCACCGCGCTTCCTGCTACGGCTTGCCAGAGTGAAGGCCCTGCCATAGTAACCAACGGAGACGATCTCAAATTGAGCACCTTTACCCCGAATTTCATCGCCTCGCTTGCCAAAAGCGTCCGCACCGAGCAGCTGCAGCAAGCGCTTGGTAGATCGGATGCCCACGGTATTCCGCGCAGCCGTATGCTCGACTTCTGGGAGGATTATTTCGTCTGCTTTGAGGGCAATACCGACTACTACCGCCTGTATCACCCGGAGGACGAGAACGTCAGCAAGACCCGTCAGAGCAGGCTGCTTGCCGTTACCTACGACGATCAAGGCGCGTTGACTGACGTGACGGTCACCTCCAAGGAGCACACGGCGCAGCCGCTTGCCTCTCCCGATCTGCTCCCCCGCACACCGCTGCAGTGCACCATCGCATTGCTGCAGCAGACGGTCGCCAAGCTCGACTACACGCCCCGAGCCACCCGCGCACTGCTACAGGAATGGTGGGCAGACGCTTACCTTGGCACACATGAGTTTCTCAAGGACGTGGATATTTACCGCCTTTCCGACGGCACTAAGCTCTGGCTACGCTTTACCGAGTCGGGGATGAGCACCCTTGATTTTGGTGAGGTCGAGCAAAACAGCGCCTACAGC
>JAFQUG010000288.1 GCA_017408625.1 Clostridia bacterium
CCCCGCGCATTGGACGGCCATTCCCGCTCACACCTTTGAAAATTGCACCGCCATGACCGCTGTGACGCTTCACGAGGGGATCCAAACCGTCGGTGCAGCCGCCTTTCGCGATTGCACGAATCTGAGCGAGGTCAATCTCCCCTCTACGCTCAAAGCAATTGATGGCTCTGCTTTTTCCGGCTGCAGTAAGCTTGCAGGCATCGTCATTCCTGACGGTGTGGTCAGCGTCGGAGATTGCGCCTTTGCCAAGTGTCCGCAGATCACAAGCATCTATTTGCCCGACAACGTCGTGGAATTAGGCTTCTCGGCTTTTGCGGATTGCTACAAGCTCTCCGAGATCCGACTTGGCGACGGTATCACGAAAATCGGTGCCACCACCTTTGCAAATTGCAAAATGCTTGAAAGCATTGCGCTGCCTGACCGGCTGGAATTCATCGGAGAGAATGCCTTTGACGGTTGTGCCAAGCTGACCGAGATCGTCATTCCCGATTATGTTACATGGATTGGCTCTTACTCCTTCTCCTCCTGCAAGGCACTGACACACGTTGTGATCGGCAGCTCGGTCACCTATATCGGCCAGGAGGTCTTTGACAAATGTACTGCCATTCAAAGCGTTGTACTGCCCAAAAGCCTGGAGCAGATCGACACGTATGCCTTTGAAGGCGGTGAGATCACCAACGCGACCTTCTATTACTGCGGCAGCGAGCAGGATTTCCAAAAAATCAACATCGGCTTTGGCAACGAGGCGCTGACCGAGGGCACTATCGTATATCACTACACGCAAAGCAAATAAAAGCCCCCCCGACAGACACGTCGTCTGTCGGGGGTATCTTGATCGTCAAGGAGTCTTGGGATTTGTCCGTACCCAGCTCTGCGCGCGGCCGATCTTCTCGCCCATTCGCAAAAGCCCCGCACCCGTCAGCATATGCAGCGCGTAATAGGCACTTCTGCCCCGCTGTCCCGATGCCTTGGCATACTGCGTAGCGGTAAATTGCTCGGGCAAGCTCTCGGGCAAAAACATGCGAAAATCCTCGGGCTTTTCTATTATCACCGTTCCGCAAAGCGCGGTGGGGATCTTTTCATACTTGGACGCACGCGCCTTTCTCTCCTTGCCGTAGCCGTCAAGCAGCCTGTATTCCTCGACCTCCAAAAGCAACAGTTCAAAGCGCAGCCTCGGATTTTGCAAATGCTCGCGCAACCAGTAAAGTTCGTCCGCCATAGCGGTGGGCTTTGTGACGTGCGGCTTTGCCGAACGCTTTTGCACCGCTCCCGTTTCGGGATCGATCCAGTTGATATACTTGCGGTACGGCACGGGCACGACCACCGTGACCACGTAAGGCGTGTGCTGCATATACCATGCAATCTTTTCACGCAGAGGGTAAAAGTTGCCGGTCTGGATCTCCCAGATATTGCTGCCGCGCAGCACGTCGGAGACGTACCTGGTGCTTTTTTTGTTGGTTGCCGCCTCTCGTTTTTCCTCGGGCAGGGTCGCAAGCACGGGGATCTCATGGCATGCCGTATCCGCGCACACAAAATTTTTCAAGATTGCGTGCATGCGCTTTTCTGCCAAAGTACCGATGCCATCCTCAAGATGCACGCCGCGCGAGACGTACGACAGGCAGACCTCGGCAAAGCGCATGGCGTCCGCACGCGCCACAGCGTCAAGCTCTGCGGTTTTTTTCGCTGATCTTGCCAAAATCTTCCCCTCCTTTGTTCCAAATCTGCGTCACATAAAATTGTTTTTGTCGCTCAAACTAATTTTATCATAAAATTTCAAATTGTCAACACGCGTACAATATTTTAGAAGGCATGATTGCGCCGCCACGGGGGCATGATAAATGCGGAACCATTCCACACTCACAATACAAAAGGACGAATATTTCCATGAAAATCAAATGTAAACAAATCGCACGCTTTGCGCTTGCGGCCATTGCGCTTTGCTTGGTGCTTGGCTCGCTCGGCATGCATTTGCCAATGATCGAAGCGGCTGCCGCACCCGCAGCGGGAACGCGGCTTGTGCCGGGCGGCATGCCGTTTGGCGTCAAGTTTTCCACCGAGGGCGTGCTGGTGGTCGGCTTTTGCGACGTGGACACCGAGGGCGGGCAGATCAATCCCGCCTACGATGCCGGACTGCGCACGCGCGACGTGATCACCGCACTTGGCGGCAAGCAGGTGCTTGACGCCGCGCAATTCGGGCGCATGATCGCCGACGCGGGCGCAACGCCGCTTACCGTCACCTACAAGCGCGGTGGAAAATCCTGTCAGGCCACGCTGACTCCCGCGCTTTCGCTTTCCGAAAACCGCTATAAAACAGGGCTTTGGGTGCGCGACAGCGGCGCGGGCATCGGCACTGTTACCTTTATCAATCCCAAAACCAATGAATTCGGCGGCCTCGGGCACGGCATCTGTGATACCGAGAGCGGTGCCTTGGTGGGCATGACGCGCGGCGTGGTCAACGACGTCACGATCAGTGGCGTACAAAAGGGCATCTCGGGCAAGCCGGGTGAGCTCAAGGGCTATTTCGGTACGGCCAAGACCGGCACACTGCTCTCGAACACCGATTGCGGCGTATTTGGCATCTTTGCAAAAGCGCCCGCAACGCAGAATACACCCCTGCCCATCGCCAAGGCGTCCGAGGTCCGCGAGGGCGACGCCTATATTTTGTGCACGGTGGACGGCGGTAAGCCCTGCCGCTATTCCATCCGCATCTCGGACATTGACAAAACCGCCACCGGCTCCAAGTGCTTTACGGTCAAGATCACCGATCCCAAGCTGATCGAAAAAACGGGCGGCATCGTGCAGGGCATGTCGGGCAGCCCCATCATCCAGAACGGCAAGCTGGTCGGCGCGGTCACGCACGTGCTTATCAACGACCCGACAACGGGGTATGGAATATTTATCGAAAACATGTTAAATGCGGCAAATATTCCTATGGCAAAGGCATCATAAATGCAGAATTGAATAAAAATGTTGTCCCTTACGGAACGTTCACCTCGAGTGTATTCAATAAGGGACAACAGTCTTTTGTCCGAAAATATGAAATTTTGTGTGTAAATGTGTTGTCCCAATTATAACACACTACTCTCCCTTGGATGATGCCTCTTAAAAACAATTTTATTATCCAAACAAAACGTAATCTGCATCAGTTGAAGATTTAGGAATATACGTATTTCTTTGTAATGTATTATCTTTGTTATTCACATAAATCTTAAGCAATTCGCGACTCATATTCGTAATATCTTCACGATTGATTGCATTTTCGGGAGAAAGCAAAAGCACCTCGCTGTTTTCACAATGATCGGATTTCGGTTCACCTGAAACATATTCACAATCAAAAATCGCACACCATTGATTTGACTTGAACTGCATAGATAATAGTGATTTTGCTTTTACGACTACTCCTGTTTCTTCAAGAAACTCACGTTCAATAGCGCGCGTGGGCAATTCATTTTCCTCTACATATCCGCCCGGACATAAAATTCTGTTTTTTGCAATTCCGTAGGTATGGCGAACAAGTAATACCTTACCATTTATTTCAACAATTCCGCACACTGTAAAAAAACCATTCCCCATAAAAATTTCTCCTTTCATTTAATTCTCTATACAAGTGGGTTCAAGTAAGAAGTCATAAATATTAACCGTCAATATTCCGTGTTCGTCATAATAAGGCGCAACGATATCCTTAGTTACGATAATCTTCTTAAAAGAATCATCAATCTTACGGAAGGGGCGAATTTCTTGTGAGCGTTTTTCCTCGTCGGGAATGGAAAATGCCGATTGAATATAGAATCGCTTTGAGCCAAGATTGCAAACGAAATCGACCTCAAGCTGCTTTCTCGTCACCTTTCCGTCCTTGTCTTTTTCGGCAAATTGTACTACACCC